>DATDFQ010000021.1 GCA_036522515.1 Bacteroidota bacterium | reverse complement strand
CAGGGCCTCGGGACCCCAGTCGCTCGGCACCGCGCTGGGCGGGCGCATCGCCGGAGCCGTGGACATCAACGGACACCTCGTAGGGGGTGACATTCTCCTGATCGTGGACTACACCAACGGCGGATCGAAGCCTGTGATCAGCATCCGGGAATGGAGCACGAATGCCGGCGGATCGTGGTTCCTGATCGCCGATTCACTGACGACCGGCAAGGCGTTCATCGTGACGAACAATACGAACGTTCCGGCGGTCGCGCCGGGCCAGGGCGTCTCTCCCAACGGCTCGTTCACCGATACGACGGTCGCCCTCCAGTTCGTCGAGTTCGGCATCGACCTGACAGGATTAAACCTGTTGCCGATCGATCCGTGCAATCCACTGGCGACTGTTCTTTTCCAGACCCGTTCCTCCGCATCGTTCACGAGCTCATTGATGGATTTTGCGCTCGGAAAGTTTGCGGTCATACCGGCCCCGCAGGCGAACGCCGGACCCGATCAGGCTGTTTGCACGGCAGGCGACGTCACAACCTTCACGCTTGCAGGGAGCGCGGCGAACGGCACGCCCTTATGGTCAGTCCTGAGCGGACGGGTTGCGATCGCAGACCCCACTTCGCTCACCTCCACGATCACCGATACCGGAACCGGAACGGCGGTTCTTCTCCTGACGACGACAAGCGACCAGAACTGCGGCGCCGCCACGGATACGGTTGTGTTTACAGTCAATCCAAATCCGACGGTCTCCGTGAATAACGTCGCGGTTTGCGGCGGGACTTCAGGGACCCTCACGGCGACGGCATCGGGGGGAACGCCTGCGTATTCGTACCATTGGAGTAATGGCGCTACGACCTCCACCATTACGACCAGCACTGCAGGCACTTATTCTGTGACAGTGACGGACTCCAAAGGCTGCACAGGCACCGGATCAGGCTCGATCGGCCTGAGCGGGAATCCCACAGTTTCGGTTCCGCCTGACAGCGCCTGTCCGGGAACTGCCCGCACGCTGACGGCGAATGCGAGCGGCGGCACGCCGGGATACACGTACCTCTGGAGTACGGGCGCAACGACCTCGACGATCAGCACGAGCACCGCGGGCACCTACAGCGTGACGATCACAGACTCGAAAGGCTGCACCGGCTCGGGCTCGGGCACGTTTAGAGCCCTGACGCCGCCCACGGCGTCCGCGACAGGGGGGACGATCACCTGCTTTGAACCCTGTGTCACGATCTCGGCGAGCCCCGCTGGCGCTACGTACAGCTGGACCGGCCCGGGTGGCTTCACCTCCACATCGCAAAGCCCGAGCGTCTGCGACTCCGGCACATATTCGGTGACGGTCACCGACGCGAACGGCTGCACGGGCACGGCCACGGCCCATGTGGCGATCGTGCTTCCTCAGGTCGGAACCTGCGGCGCAGGAGGGGCAATCACACAAGGGTTTGAGCTCGACGGGGACGCGACGGCGGTCGCTCCAAATCCCCCGGACGATTGGAACCTGATCTACAACGGGACTGCTCATCCGACCGAGACAACGGGGATCGTCGTCGACTTCCCGTCGAAGGCGGACGACCATTTCGTCATCGGAACGAAAGATATCGTCGATGTGACGCAGTGGCACTACAGCATCCAGTCCACCCCCGACAAGGACGATATCCTGAACGCGGGAGCGGCCGAGTACGGAACTCAGCTTTATTTCTTCGGCGACAGGTATGCGGTCAACGGGAACGCGCAGATCGGTTTCTGGTTCTTCCAGGACACCGTCCATATCCTCCCGAACGGAACGTTTGCGGGACATCATGAGGTCGGCGACCTCCTGGTTCTCTCGAACTTCGTGGGCGGCGGCGGGACTCCGGTTATCTTCGCCTACGAGTGGGTGGGAAGCGGCGGCTCGGATGGGACGGTGAACGCGCTTACTCTCTCGGCGTCCAATTCGTTTGCGATCACGAATTCCACGGTCAGCTCGCCCCCCTGGCCCTACAAACCGAAAATGGGGCCGGCAGGGCAGTACCCGAAGGGTGCCTTCTTTGAGGGCGGCATCGATGTGGCCTGCCTGCCGGGGATCAACCCGTGCTTCGCGTCATTCCTGATCGAGACAAGGTCGTCTCAATCGGTCACGGCCGAATTGAAGGACTTCGTCATCGGCAACTTCGTCGTGGGATCGGCCGCTCAGGCGCTGGCCGGAAAAGGTTCGGGCGCAGGCGCGGCAGAGTTGAGCCAGGTTCCGGCGAAGCCGTCCGGCTACGCGCTCCGAGGGAATTATCCGAACCCGTTCAACCCGACGACGCAGATCAAGTTCGATCTGCCGGAGGCGAGCCAGGTCAGGCTGAGCGTCTTCAACGTTCTCGGACAGGAAGTTGCGACGCTCGTGAACGGCGTGATGGGCGCGGGCTATCAGTCGGTCGAGTGGAACTCGTCCGATCATCAGGGCGTGCCGCTTCCCTCCGGAGTCTACTTCTACCGGCTGCAGGCGACCTCGATGGTCAACGGGAAGGAGTTCCGCGACGTGATGAAGATGGTGTTGATGAAGTAAGCTGCAAGGAAATCGGCACGATGACGGGGTGGCCTCTCGGAGAGGGGCCACCCGGTCATTCCTCGGGGGAGGAAGGTTCCGAAAAATGTCCCTTCATGGAAGACAGGTTCCTCCGCGAAGATATTTAATCGGGTAAAGCGGAGATTCCGCCCTTGACACTCTTGGGTTACTTTAGTATCATGTCTCCAAGTTAAGACGGGAGTCCTGTAAGTGTATCTGAGGCGCTTCTTTACCCCCTCTGGGACGCTGGCACCTTTCAGCCGTTAGTTCAAAAACCTTTTTTCGATACGATCTATAATTCCCTTTATGGACCGCATTGCTATCTACATCATCGGGTTATCCTCCGGCAAAACCGGCGACGGTAATTCCGAATCCCAATTGCTCGTCCTTGCACTCGTGGCGCGCCGCGACGGCGGGCCCTGCATTTTCCTTCTCTCACCGGTTTCCAATCCGCCTGCAAGTAATGACTAGCTTATTCACCACTACCACATCACAACCAACAAAGGAGAGTGTCATCATGATGCTCAATACATTGTTCTGCAACCTTCGCGCCAGAGTCCCGGCACTGCCGGCGCTTTGCGTCGCGATGCTCGCTTGCTCGCTTGCTGTCACGAGCGGCGCGTTTGCACAGGCGCCCGCCGGAACTCCCGGCAGCGCTGCGAACGTCGAGATCGACGGCAACTTC
>DATDFQ010000020.1 GCA_036522515.1 Bacteroidota bacterium | reverse complement strand
CATCGAAGCCGCAACTTCGAACCCGCCGGACTTTTCATGGTGGCACCGGCTGCAGACCGCGTCCGGAGCAACGCCGAGGAGCTTGTCGGTGGCGGCCACGATCTCGTGGTTTCCGTGGCACGTCTCGCATTCCGGGAGCTTCCGGTCGTCGAACGCCTTCTTGTGCGGGCTGGCCGAAAAGAGGTCTGCGTTCAGCGCGTGGCAGGTGCCGCAGACCTTCGATACCGACGCCACGCCCGGCGGCGCCGCGCCGTGGTTGCCGTGGCAGTCGTTGCAGGCGGGGGCCGAGACGTCGTGTTTCGCGAGGAGCGCCGCCCCGTGCACGCTCCGCGAATATTTCTCGAACTGGTCTGTGGGAATCCCGTACTCCTTCATGTAGGCGGGATCGCTGTGGCAATGCGAACAGGTCGCGGGAAGGTTGGTCGCGTAGACCGCCGACTTGACGTCTTTCGCCCCGCGGATGCCGTGGCTTCCGTGGCAGCTCGCGCACGCCGCGGCCTTCGGGTCTCCCTTGGCGTTTCTCACGCCGTGCACGCTCGTCCGGTACTTTTCGATCTGGTCCACCGGCAGGGCGGGGTTATAATCCCGCATAAACGTGGCGTTGCTGTGGCACGTCGCGCACGTCTTCACGACGTTCAGCGGATGGACCGGAGAGGCTGGATCCTTCACGGCGACGATTCCGTGCGCTCCGTGGCAGGTGATGCATTGGGCGATCTGTTCCTTGCCGTTGATGGAGAGCCGCGCGTGGACGCTCGCCTTCAGGAGCTCCCACTGGTTCGTCGGAAGAGACGAACCGAACGCCTTCATTTTTCCGGGGTCCGCATGGCAGTTCGCGCACGCCTTCGAAATATCATCCCCTTTCGGCACCCCGACGTAGCCCGCGCTCGAATCCATCGCCTGTTCCATCTCCTCGGCGTTCGCATTGCCGCCGTGGCAGCCGGCGCAAGTGATTCCTTTCGTGGCATGAATGTCATGCTTGAAGAGCGCCGACGGCTTGTCGCTCATCCCTTCGTGACACGTCAGGCATTGATTACCGCCGGCTGCAGCCGCTTTCCCGGGAAGAGCGGCCAGAAGAACGATGAGGAGTGCCGGTAGGAAGCGCGTCATACGAGCCATCCGATGATTGTCAGGAGGATGATATAGAAGACCGCGACGATTCCCACATACGTCAACATGCGATTCTTCTCGCCGCGGAGGCTCTTCCGGTCCCAGAACGGAACCAGCAGCCAGAGGAACCCGGCGAGCCCGAAGAGCATGATCCCGAACACCTCGCCGTCAACGAGCCAGAGTTTGCCGGGGATATACTTCAGGGTCTGGAACATGAAGAGGAAATACCACTCGGGCTTGATCCCCGCCGGGGCGGAAGCGAACGGGTCGGCTTTTTTCCCGAGCTCCCACGGGAAGAAGACCGCCAGGATTGCGAGGAGGTTCAGGACGATGAGCCAGAGGAGCAGGTCCCTCAGGAGAAAGTTCGGAAAGAACGGCATCGTCTTCCGCTGCGAAAGCGCGGCGCCTTCCGCCCCGAGCGGCTCGCTCATCCCCTGGCGCTGGACGAGCACGAGGTGAACGGCAAGGAGAACGGTAAAAATTCCGGGGAAGAGCGCCACATGGAAGCCGAAGAACCGGGAGAGGGTCGCCCCGGTAACTTCCGTTCCGCTCCGGAGAAACATCAGCAGCGGCGTGCCGACGAACGGAACCACCCCCGATATGTCGGTACCCACCTTCGTCGCAAAAAATGAGAGCTCGTTCCAGGGGAGGAGGTAGCCGCTGAATCCGAACCCCAGCGCCAGGAAGAACATCAGCATCCCGGTGAGCCAGGTGATCTCGCGCGGCTTCCGGTACGCCTTCTCGAAGTAGACGCTGAACATGTGGATCATCGCGGCAAGAATGAAGAGGTTCGCCGCCCAGCTGTGAATCGACCGGATCAGCCACCCGAACTGCACCTTCGACATGATGAACTGGATGCTCTCGAACGCGAGCCCCTCCCCGCTCTTGTAGTAGAGCAGGAGGAGAATGCCGGTCGCGACCTGGATGATGAAGAGGAAGAGGGAGACCCCCCCGAAATAATACCAGAGAGAATGGCTGTGGAGGGGGACGTACTTCTTCCCCATGAACCGGACCAGGTCCTCCAGCTTCACACGCTCGTCGATCCACGCGTAGATCTTTTTGAGGGTCACGGGGTTATGCCTTCTTTGAGACCAACACTTCGTCCCCCTGGACCACGACCCGGTATTCGTCGAGGGGACGCGGGGGCGGTCCGGAGACGTTCCTGCCGTTCAGGTCGTACTTGCCGTTATGGCATGCGCACCAAATGAGCCCGAAATCCTTCCGGAACTGCACTGTGCAGTCGAGGTGCGTGCACGTCGCCGAGAACGCCCGGAGGTCGCCGGCCGCGGTCCGGATCAGAACGACCGGCTTCGTCCCGAACTTCACGATCCTGCCGCTTTCGTTTTCAATTTCGCTCAGCTTTCCCGCGCTCACGGAGCTCACCTCCACTTCGCCCTCTTTCGGCGGCTTGAGGTACGCCAGGATCGGGTAGAGGATCGTCCCGGCGAGGGCGACCAATCCGCCCGAGAGGACGAACTTCAAAAAGTTGCGCCGTTCGGCGCCGTCGTGCGGTGTGGAATTCATTGGAATCTCAATTGTCTGATCGAACGCATCCTTCCTTCTGCCGGAAGGGTCCTACCAACCGGCATGTCATCCTGAGGGAGCGAAGCGACCGAAGGATCTCGGCGATTCGGCCGGGCAGATCCTTCGCTTCGCTCAGGATGACAGGTTGAGGTCATTGGCTGTTGTGGCAGTCGCTGCAGTTCATCTCTTTCCAGGAATCTCCCACGTCGACCGGGTGGCGGTACTCGATCCCCCCCAGCGCCATCCGGAGCGTGTCGCTCTCGAATTTCTGCGCGAGAATCGTGTGGCAGGTGTTGCAGTCTTTCGACAGGACTTTCCCCTGCTCGTTCACATGCTTGCCGTCGTGGCAGCGAAAACATCCGGGATAGTAGAGATGGCCGAGATTATCGGGAAACTTCTTCCAGTTGACGCCCATTTCCGGGAAGTAATTCCGGGCGTAAATATTCTGCACCTGCCCGATCGCGCTGTCGATCTGGACTTTCTTCGAAGAGGCGAGCTCGGGGTAATTCTGCCGGTAAAACCCGTCGATCGACGTCCTGATGCTGTCGAGGCCGTCCTGTTTGGTCCGGTAGGGGTTTTCCAGCGCCTTCACGGCGACGCTCTTGATGTTCGGAAGCCGCGGGTCGATCCATCCGAGGGACATCACATGGTTGACCGAGCGCGCGGGCGGATGGTAAATATGGGTCGGGCGGTTATGGCAATCGATGCAGTCCATGCGCCGGGTGAAGGCGTTCTTGATCGAATCATCGCTGACCTGCATCTCCGTGTTCCTGTAAACCGTCACGGTTCCGTCCGGTTTTTTGGAGCGGACCCAGGGG
>DATDFQ010000019.1 GCA_036522515.1 Bacteroidota bacterium | reverse complement strand
TGCTTCTCACGCATAGTAAGTCCCATGGGATCGACCTCTCGGAATGGTTACCAAAAGGTCGAAAATCTCCACTGATTTTGGAATAGAAATATACGTGAGGCAACAACCCCATTTGGAATAGATCTTTAGTGAGTCAAATCGCAATGTTGATTATCTCTCCGAATTCTCCTACCTTAGAAAAAATTCGACTCCCGGTGCGCCGTTATCCCCTCTACTTCGCTGTCGCGGCTGCTGTCTTCCTCTGGTGCGCCGCTCTCGTGGCAATACCTCTTGCCCGGGCGGCGGGCTTCTCCCCGGCGGCAGACGGGTACGCCTTCTTTTCGCATATCTGCCACCAGGAAGACGCCCGCTCGCTGCACATCGCGGGATATCCGATGGCAGTCTGTGCCCGCTGCTCGGCCATCTATTTCGCATTCTTCGCGGGCGTGTTGCTGAGCCCATTTCTTTCCCGCAGGATGCGAATGGGGGCGGCGTGGTTCTGGCTCGCGGCGATCATTCCGATGCTTCTCGACGTCGGCGCCGACCTCCTCGGCGTTCACGCGAGCAATCTCTTCACCAGGCTGGGATCGGGGGGATGGTTCGGCGTCATCGCCGCAACGATCCTCACGCCCATCCTCGTTTCCACCTGTTCCGGTTTCTTTCACCGTCCCCGCAAACTTCCCCGAACCGATCCATGAACCAAAAACCCGACAAATTCATTCCGGCGCTCTACGGCGGGATCATCATGGGGCTTATTTCCTCCATCCCGTTCCTCAACCTGGTGAATTGCCTCTGCTGCGCGGGCGTTTTGCTGGGCGGTTTTCTTGCCGTGATGTTTTACAAGAAAAACTTCACAGCCGATTCGCCTCCCTTCAATTCCGCGGACTGCCTTGCGGTCGGAACGATGGCGGGCGTCGTCGGCGCGTTCGTGGGGACGATTCTCTCGCTCATTTTCGCCGCGATCTTCGGAGATGTGGCTCGGGAGTTGCTTCTCAACCTGCTCAAGAATAGCTCCCTGCAGTTTCCCCCGGATTTGCTCGACAAGATAGAAGAGAGCATCAGGGAGGGCCGCTCGGGGTTCCGCATGGTGTTCCAGTTCGGAAGTTCACTGGTAATTGACACTATTTTCGGTTTGCTCGGGGGATTGATCGGATACAGCATCCTGAAACCGAAGGAGCTGCCACCGCCGCAGATGCCACTCCCTCCGCCGATGGCCCCGCCTTCATGACCCGGGGGGTCTGCGGGGCGGGCCCGAAGTTCTTGACGGCTCTGCTCTTCCTGATTCCATGGGTCTCGCGTTCGGCGGACGAAAAGGGGGATGGATACCGGATCGTCGCGCACCAGGCGATGGTGCGGATTTTTCCCGGGCAGAATGCCCTCTCCTGTTCCGACACGCTCACGATCCGCCTTTCGGGGAGGCGGGGTCACATCACTCTTCGCCTCCTTCCGGTCTTTGACGTCGAGGGGGTCGCCATCGGCGGGCGCTCGTCCCGCTTCAAGCGGGAGGGCGATTCGCTGCGGCTCGACGACATCCCTCCGGACACTCTGCTCCGGTGCGCGATCCGGTATTCGGGAGTGCTTGCCTTCCGTTCTGATGTCACGCTCCTGACGAAAGACCGGGCTGTACTCAGGGAGGAGGAATTCCTCCCGCACGGGAACAGCGAACTGGAGGAGGTCCGGCTCGGAGTGGTTGTGCCCGCAGGATGGGAAGCG
Source organism: Bacteroidota bacterium (assembly GCA_036522515.1). Classification (NCBI taxonomy): domain Bacteria; kingdom Pseudomonadati; phylum Bacteroidota; species Bacteroidota bacterium. The sequence goes on along the minus strand of DATDFQ010000019.1, from coordinate 162,342 downwards.
CAGACGGTCGGAACCCTCATCCGGCGGGAGGAGCTGAAGGACTCCACCCTCTACCTGTTCGAACTCAAGAAACCGATCCCGACCCTCGGGTGGATTTGCGCCGGGAAATACCGGTCGAGCCGGGACGACAGCTCGGGGTATCCGGTGTCGGTCCACCTGTTCGATGAGGATTCGGCGGATGCCGGGAGGATTCTGCGCCTCGCGGGGAAAGTACTGAACTACTACTCCCGCACATTTTCGCCCTACCGGTTTCCGGATCTGAAGATCGTCGAGGTCGAGGACTGGCTCGGCGGAGGCGCGGTCCTCGCCGCCGCGATTCCCACCATGGTGCTGATCAAGAAAGTCACGCTCCACTCGGAGGACCGCTTCAACCAGGTCCGGACGATCCTGCCCCACGAAATCGCCCACCAGTGGTGGCCGATGACGGTGTTCAACGACGATGTGGACGCCGCGCTCCTCTCCGAAGGGATGTGCGACTATTCGGCGCTTCTCTTCAATGAATCGATGGGGACTCTTTCGGTTCGCGATTCCCTCAAGCATCACCCGCTTCTTCGCTCCCTGATCCTCCGCGCCGAGCAGGGGCGCGACCTTCCGCTCCAGCGGAAAGCCGACCTCCGGTCTCTTCCGACTCACTACCTGAAGGCCTCTTACATCCATCACATGCTCCGCCACATCCTCGGCGATTCGGCGTTCATCCGGCTCTACAGGGAGTATGCCTCCCGGTTCGGCGGAAAGCACGCCGGTCTGGACGACTTCCGGCGTCTCTCCGAGGAGATCTCCGGGAGAACGCTCGACTGGTTTTTCGAACAGTGGGTCAAAAACCGCGGGATACCGCGCCTCAAGATTTACAACGTGAAGTCGAGCGCCGAAGGGGGGAGATGGAGCACCCGGGGCCGGGTGCGTGTCGTCGGGTATGAGAAATACACGGCGCTTGTCGATGTGGGGGTTCAATCCCCGGCCGGCATTCAAAAAACTTCCGTCTGGCTCGGCAAAGACACGCTCGGAGTCTATAGAAACGACGTGCCCTTCGAGATCATTTCGTCCGTAAAGCCGGACCGCGCCGTTCTCGATCCCGACGGAGACCTGTTGCTCTATCAAAAACTTCCTGTCACGCTCTCGGATTTGCGGGACCCCGCCGACGGCCTCCTCGTCGTGGGAACGCGCGGGCACGCCGCCGAGCTGATGGCGCTTGCCCAAAAGGATTCCGCAGAGATGTCGGCTTCGTCCTGGTCGATCTCGATCAAGAGGGACGTCGAGGTGACGCTGGGGGACCTCCAGAGCGAACGGGTCTTCCTGTACGGGAAAGCATCCGAGAACAGCGCCGTTGCGGAGCTGGCGTCGAAGTTCCCGATCGGATTCCGGGGCGATTCGGTCGAGATCCCGGGGGGGTTCCGGGGCCCGGGCGCACAGGATACCGGGCTCTTCCGGAGCGGGACGATCTTCGACAGCACCCTCACGCTTCTCCAGTGCATCGAAAGCCCCTATCTGAACCGGGGTGTTCTGGTGTGGGTCGCGCCCCTGAGCGTTCTCGCCAAGCCGGCTCTCTCACCCTACGAGCATTCGTGGGTGATCGCCCGGGGCAAGAATGAGATCGGTTCCGGAATCTGGGAGGTAAAGGACGGAGAGAGGGTGGTGGAGATCAGGTAATCTTGAAGATTCGGTAGCCGCAAGCTTCAGCTTGCGGGCTTTTGATCGTGGAGATGTGTCATGGCGGGAAAAAGACCGCAGCCTAAAGGCTGCGGCTACCGTCTCCGAAAGATCGGCGCAGCCTAAAGGCTGCGGTTACCCCTTATCGAGCTTGATCCTGAACGTGGTACCCTTCCCGATCCTGCTTTCCTTCACCGCAATCTTTCCGCGGTGGTAGGTCTCGATGATCCGTTTTGAGAGGCTGAGCCCGAGGCCCCAGCCGCGCACCTTGGTGCTGTAACCGGGCCGAAAAATATCCTGCCGCTGTTTCATGTCGATTCCCTTGCCGGTATCCCTCACGTCGACCGTAATCGCGCTTCCCCTCGAGGAGATTGAAAACGTGATGCTTCCCTTGCCGTCTTCCATCGCGTCGAGGGCGTTCCGGATCAGGTTTTCGACGACCCAGCCGAAGAGCTCCTTGTTGATCTTCGCCTTCACGTGCTCGTCGGTATCGATCGAAATCTCGATGTTCGCCTTCTCCCCGAAGCGGGAGGGGAGCCTCCGCTTGAAATAAGCGATGATGGACGCGATCACTTCATGCAGGTCTTCCTCCTTCAGGCTCGGCTTCGAACCGATCTTGGAGAACCGCTCGGTGACCTGCTGGAGCCGCTGGAGGTCGTTTTCCATCTCCGTGATCGTGGAAAGCTGCTTCGGGTTGTCTGCCGCGTACCCTTTCATCATCTCGATCCAGCCCATCAGGCTCGAGAGGGGAGTGCCAAGCTGGTGCGCGGTTTCCTTCGCCATCCCCACCCAGATATTGCTCTGCTCGCTCCGCTTGATGTAGCTGAAGCCGATGTAGCCCATGATGATGAACATGCCGCCCACGACGATCTCGATGTAGGGGAGCCAGCGGAGCTTCGTGACGAGCCCCGATTCCCCGTAATGGACGTAATTCACGACGATCGACTCCTGCACCGCGACCCTGATCGGCGGGTTCTGTTTATCGAGCTCGTCGATGACGTGCTGGAAGAACTCCCGTTGTTTGTCGAGCGGGAGCGTGGAGTCGAAGGGGATGTTCCTCGCGCTCGTCTGGTAGGGAGGAAACGGGTGGTTGTGGGGATCGGAGAGGACCATCGGAAAATCGATCGACCGGATCACCTCCTCGAAGATGAAACTGTAGTCGAGCTGGTCGCTGAGCCTGTCGGCGGGGCGGTTCGGGCTCGCGATGAACTCGACCGACTTGGCGTAGAGGTCCGCGATGCCGCGCTCGCGGTCGACCAGCTGCTTGACGATATGGCGGGTGTAGATCAGGATGCCGACGACGATGAGCACCGCCAGCGCGATCAGGACGATCTTGATGTTTGCCGACCGGGGTCCGGCCATCAGGTCATTCCTTCACGAGGATCGTCTGATTGCGGTCGGGGCCGACCGAGATCATGCTCACCTCGGCGCCGGTGAGCGACCCGAGCGCCTCGACGTACGCCCGCGCGCGGGAGGGGAGCTCCGCGTATCTCCTCACGCCGCCGGTGGGGGCGTTCCATCCCTCGAGCGTCTCGTATTGCGGCTGCACGGCCGTGAGCGATTTCACGTCGGAGGGGAAGGTTTTCACCGGCTTGCCGTCGAGCAGGTAGCCGGTGCAGACTTCGACCCGCTCGAACGCATCGAGGACGTCGAGCTTCGTGATCGCGATCTGTCTCAAGCCGTTGATCATCGCGGAATAGCGCACGCTGACGGCGTCGAACCACCCGCAGCGGCGCGGCCGGCCGGTCGTCGCGCCGTATTCGCCTCCGGTCTCCCGCAACCGGTCTCCGGTCTCGCCGGTCAGCTCTGTCGGGAACGGCCCGTTTCCCACGCGCGTCGAATACCCCTTGACCACGCCGAGGATCGACGTGACCGCGGTCGGGGGGATTCCAAGTCCGGTGCAGGCGCCCCCGCTCGTGGGATTGGACGAGGTGACGAACGGGTAGGTGCCGTGGTCGACATCGAGGAGTGCGCCCTGCGCTCCTTCGGCGAGAATGCGCTTCCCCTCGCCGAGCGCGCCGTTCAGGTAGAGCGCGGTGTCGGTCACATAGGGGTCGATCTCCTTGTCGAACGCCTCATATTCGCAGACGATCTTCTCGACGTCGAGTTCGGTCTCCCCGTAGATGCGCTTGAGGATCCGGTTCTTCTCGGCGATGTTGCGTTTCAGCTTCGTGACAAAGACATCCCGGTCGAGCAGGTCGACGATCCGGATCCCGACCCGGAGGAACTTGTCGATGTAGGCGGGGCCGATGCCCCTTCCGGTCGTGCCGATCCTCTCGCCCGATTGCTCCCCGGACTGTTCATGGATCGAATCGAGCAGCTTGTGGTAGGGCATGATCAGGTGGGCGTTGTGGCTGATGAGCAGCCTGCCGGCAAGGTCGATGTTCAGGGCGCGAAGCTGCGCCACCTCGGCCATCAGGGCGATCGGGTCGATCACGACCCCGTTGCCGATGACGCAGGCAACCTCCGGATGGAAGATCCCCGAGGGGATCAGGTGCAGGACATGCTCCCGCCCGCCGATGACCACGGTGTGCCCCGCGTTGGCGCCCCCCTGGTAGCGCGCGACGATGTCGACCTTCTCGCTGAGATGATCGACGATCTTTCCCTTTCCCTCGTCGCCCCACTGGGCGCCCACGATCACCTGAACCGGCATGGGATCATCATAAATTGAAACTCCGATGAGATTCAGTTTCCCATCGGAGTTTGGATGCCATTGGATTTCGGAAGCTTACGCGGCAAAGCTCGCGATCGCCTTCTTCACGGTGGGGTGGAGCTCGAAGACGGTGCTCAGTTTCGTGATGACGAGGAGGCTCTCGATTTTCTTCGAGGCCGCGGCGAGCTTCAGGTCGCCGCCGGCGTTCCGCATCGTCGTGAGCGCGGCGATCAGCATGCTGAGGCCCGAGCTGTTCATCGTCTGCACGCCGGAGAGATCAAGGAGCACGTGCTTCTTGTTCTTCTCGACGAGCTTGTGCAGGGTCTCGTTCAGGTCGGTCGCGTCGGGTCCCCCCAGGACGCTTCCCTCGAGGCCGACGATCGTGACCCCGTCAGCTTCCCTGGTTGATAGTTTCATAGGAGATTTTTTCCGCGGCGGGGGGACGGAGCTTCTTGCCCGTTTTGTAGTTGGAATAGTCGAGGACGATCGCGCTGCCGATGTAGATCGAAGAATAGGTGCCTGTGGTGATTCCGATCGTGAGCGCGAAGGCGAACCCCCTGATCACTTCGCCGCCGAAGAAGAAGAGGATCACCGTGATGATGAAGACGGTTCCGGAGGTGATGATCGTCCGGCTCAGCGTCTCGTTGAGGCTCTTGTTGATGAGCTCCATCAGCCCCATGGAACGGAAGATCTTCTGGTTTTCCCTGATCCGGTCGAAGATGACGACGGTGTCGTTCATCGAGAGGCCGATGATCGTGAGGAAGGCCGCGATCATGTTCTGATCGATCTCGAAGTTCGTATAGGGGGAGAGGCCGTCGAGAATGGAGATGGCGGCCAGCGTCACCATGACGTCGTGGAAGAGGGCGACGATGGCGCCGATGCCGTAGATGAACTTGAAACGGAAGGCGACGTAAATGCCCATCGCCACAAGTGAAAAGATCACCGCCAGGAGCGCGTTTCTCCGCAGTTCCGCCCCGACCTTTGGCCCGATCTTTTGTTCCTGCAGAATCTTCGGGTTGTCGTCCGGGAAGGTTTGCTGGAGAGCCGTTTTGATCTTGTCTCCGATGACGGTGCCTTCACCCTGCGTCTCCGTCCGGAGGAGGATCGTATTCTCTTTTCCGTACGCCTTGATCTCCGACCGCTGGAAACCCGCGTTGTCCATCATCGAGCGTATCTTCCCGATATCCGCCGGCTGCCGGAACTGGATGATCATCTCCGTGCCGCCGAGAAAATCGATGCCGAAGTGGAGCCCCTTGATGACCGGCGAAATAAAGCCGAGGAGGACGATGGTGCCCGAAATGGCGTACCACATCTTCCGCTTGCCCATGAAGTCGATCGTTGTCTTACCGAAAAATCGCATCTCTATGCTCCTTGAGGATGGTTCAGCCGAAGCTGACGTGGGTTCCGCGTTCGATCAGGAGGTCGATAATGACCCGGCTCACCACGACGGCGCTGAACACGCTCGCGACGAGGCCGATCATTAGCGTCAGCGCGAAGCCCTGGACCGGTCCGCTTCCGAACTCATAGAGGATGATCCCCGTGATGAAGGCGGTCAGGTGGGCGTCGATGATGGCGCCTTTGAACGCGCGGTCGTAGCCGGCGTCGATCGCCGCGAGAAGAGATTTTCCTGTGACGGACTCTTCCCTGATCCGCTCGAAGATGAGGACATTCGCGTCGACCGCGATCGCCATCGTGAGGATGACGCCCGCGATGCCGGGGAGCGTGAGCGTCCCCTGGAACGCCGCGAGGACCCCCAGCATGAAGATCATGTTGAAGACGAGGGCGATATCGGCCATCGTGCCGCCCGTGCTGTAGTACATGATCATGAACACGATGATCAGGGCGAGGGAGAGGACCGAAGACCAGATCCCCTCGCGGATCGAGTCTTCTCCGAGCGACGGTCCGACGGTCGCCTGCTGGATGATTTCCACCGGGGCCGGTAGAGCGCCCGCCTTGAGCACAATTTCGAGAAGCTTCGCTTCGTCGCCGCTCTCCATCCCGGTGATCTGCGAGTTTCCGCCCGTAATCTTGGTGATCACCGTCGGGGCCGAGAAGCAGGCGTTGTCCATGATGATGGCGATCCGCTTCTTCACGTTGGCCCCGGTGATGCGGGCCCAATCGTGGGCTCCCTCGCTGTTCATCTCCATGTTGACGACCCAGGTGTTATACTGCGGGTCGATCGTGGCGCGCGAATTCACGATCACGCCGCCGGTAAGCTCGGCCTGTTTCTTCACCGCGTAGAGCGCGTAGAACTTTTTGGCGTCCGCGATGAAGGAAGGCTTTGCCGACCAGACGAATCCCATGTCCGAGGGAAGAATCTTCTGAATTTCGGGCCTCGTCAGGATGCGCATGACCTTGCCCTTGTCCTCTTCGGCTGAATAGAGCTGGCCGCTCCAGGCCTGGTTTTCCTGCTGGAAGGGGTTCGCGAGCGCAAAGAAGGGATGGTCGAGTTTCGCCTTCTCCTGCGCTTTGGTTTGTTCCGTCGAAAGCGGAATGAGGGAGCTGTCGGCGCCCGCGGGAGTCTCGTTCGCGGCGACGTTCTTTGACGAATCGGCCGTGGTGGAATCGGTCAATGTCGAGTCGTTCATCGGCTTGCCGCCGAGGGCCTTGTCGATCGACTCGTACACTTTGAGGGCGATTTCGGGCTCGATCAGGAGCTTGAACTCGAGCAGCGCCGTTCCCTGGAGGAGCTGGCGCACTTCGGTTTCCTTGCTCACGCCCGGAAGCTCGACGATAATCCGCTGGCTTCCCTGTTTCTGGATCGACGGCTCGGACACACCGTACTGGTCAACGCGGTTCCGCACGATCTCCATCCCCCGATCGACCGCATCGCCGGCGTCCTGCCGCAACTTCTTGATCACGTCGTCGTCGGCGTCCCGGAAGCTCCCGTAATACCGGCTGAGCCGCACCTGCTTCGCGCTGAACCGCTCGGCCACGAGGTCGATCACGTCCTGGTCCGAGGTCTTCGCGGCCGCCCGGACCTCGGTCATGATGGAATTGAACACATCGTCCTTGTTTTTCGCGAGGTCCTCGATGAGCTTCAGGACATTCACTTCGAGCACCACCCGCATCCCTCCCTGGAGGTCGAGTCCGAGCTTAATCCGCTTCTGCCGCGCGTCCTTGATGGCGGTTTCATGCTCCTCCGCGTACTTCTGGCTGTCGGCGCCGGTTAAACTTCGAAGCTCACTGGTGTACTTGTAGTCTTTGTAGGTCGGGTAGAGGAAGTACAGCGAGACAGCGACGGCAATTACGATGAACAACGTTCGACCGCGGTTTTTCTTCACGTAGGCCTTCTGAACTCCTTGGTGGAAAAAGTTGATTTGCCGATGATTTGAGCAAACACCGGGTAAAAATATAACGTAAATTTACCTGAAAGTCAATCAAAAACGGGCTAATCCGCTTGACTCTCGGGCTCCACTCCTCTATATTGTTTCGGCAATTCCGACCCCGAAACCAATTCTGAACCCGGCCGGCTCTTGAATCGAACGCGCGTTGGCGCCGCAATCCTCTCGCTCTCACTCCTCGCCTCCTCCGCGCGATGCGCAACCCCGGTGCGCGAAGTCCGTGCTGTCTGGATCACCACGGTGAACGGACTCGACTGGCCGAAATCGTACGACGTTTCCGAGCAAAAGCAAAGTCTTGTCGCGATCATCGACCGGCTCGCGGCCGCGCATTATAATACCGTCTTCTTCCAGGTCCGCAGCAGGGCCGATGCGATGTACCGTTCGGGGTACGAGCCATGGTCGCAGCAATTGACGGGGGTCCTGGGCAAAGATCCCGGTTGGGATCCGCTCGCTCTCGTTCTCGAGCAGGCGCACGCCCGCGGAATGGAAGTCCACGCCTGGTTCAACACCTTCTATGCAAGGAGCGGGAGGGCCCTTCCCCCCCAAACGAGCCCTCCGCACGTGATCCTGAAACATCCCGATTGGGTCCGGCTTGCGGAAGGAGAGTGGTGGTTCGATCCCGGGGTCCCCGCGGCGCGGCGATATGTGCTGAACGTCGCGATGGACCTCGTTCGCCATTATGACATCGACGGGATTCATTTTGACTTCCTCCGTTATCCGGCGAAGCTCTTTCCCGACGAGAGCACCTTCCGCAAGTACGGGGGGACCATGTCGAAGGAGGACTGGAGGCGGGAAAACATTAACATGTTCGTCCGGGCGTTCTACGACTCGGCAACCTCCCTGAAGCCGATGCTTAAAGTCGGCTCCGCCCCGATCGGGATCTATTCGAACATCCCGAACGTGAGCGGTCTTCAGAGCTACTCCGACCTCTATCAGGATTCGCGGGAGTGGCTCCGGGAAGGCAAGCAGGACTATCTGGTTCCCCAGACCTACTGGCCGTTCGGTGCCCGTCCCGGAAGCCCCGATTTTGGAGTGGTGGCGAAAGATTGGGCTCTCCACACGTACGGCCGGGAGGTCTATCTCGGCATCGGCGCCTACAAGCCGGAGGTGTTCGACCAAATACCGCAGATGATCGATGTGACGCGCTCTCTCGGTTTCCCCGGGAATTCGTTTTTCCGTTACGGGAACATCGAACGTTCGCTGGAGGTGGGAGGGAGATACAAGACTCTCGCGATCATCCCCGCCATGAGGTGGAAGGACTCGATTCCCCCGAACCCTCCGGCGTCTTTCGCTGTGACAGGAGCCGTGCGCGGCGGGTTCAGGCTGGAATGGGCTCCGCCACGTGAGGCGGCCGACGGCGATGAGGCGCGCTCGTATGCCGTCTACCGGTCGACCTCCTCGCCGGTCGATGTCGGCGCCGCGGAAAATCTCATCGCGCTTCTCCGGAACGGGGCCACCCGCATGTCCGACACGGTGATCCATCCCGCTTCCGCGCGGTATTTCTACGCCGTTTCGGCTCTCGACAAGGGAAATAACGAGAGCGCGCCGGTGGAATCGAGCGCGCTCCTTCCCGAGATCGTGGAAGCGCTCGGCAGGATCGCTCCCTCCTTCAGGCTGGGCAGAGCCTACCCGGAACCGGCCTCTTCGATCCTCTTCATCCCCTACGAGCTCGGTCAGGAGGGTCCGGTCAGGCTGTCGATTCTCGATGAACACGAACGCCCGGTCGCGGACCTCGTGCGGGCCTCTCAGCTCCCCGGCCGGTACGTCGCGTCGGGCGACCTTTCGAAGCTCAAAGCCGGAGTCTATTCGCTCAAGCTCGTCGCCGGGACTCTCTCCGCCAGCAGGACGTTCAGAATTCAGAATTAGGAAAGGCGGACGCGACCGAAAGGTCGCGGGTCCCCTTACGGAACCGACCTTGTCAGGTTTTGTCAGCTATGATCAACCCCACCCCCGGAAGAGAGAGCCGCTTCAACCTGACTTCGGCGAAGCCCGCCTCGCGGCACCACCCCATGACTTCGCCCGCATCATAGACGTTTCCTCCCGCCTCGTTCAGCAGGTTGATCCCCACCATCAGCGGGAGGAGTCTGTCCGCGCCTTTGCTCTGTTCGCGCTTGAACTGATCGAGGATGAAGAGCCGTCCCCCCGGCGTCAGGGCGGAAGCCGCCCTGGCGAGGAGATCCCGGTTCTCCCGGGCCGCGAAACCGTGAACAACATTGAAGATCAGTTCGGCATCGAACCCGGCGGGCGCGAAGGATGACGAGGCGAGGTCGCACGGCAGGAGTGAAATACGGTCCGAGAGCCCGTGCTCGCGTACGATTTCTCGTGTCCGCTCGAGCACCGGGGGCAGATCCGCGATTGTGGCCCGCAGCCGGGGGGAGCGCCGGCATAGTTCAATCGAGTAAAGCCCGTGCGAGCCGCCGATATCGAGAAGGGAGTTCGCCGTCCGCGGGAGCGTGAGGTGCGGAAGGAGGCGAGGCGCGATCAGCCTCGCAAGGTCCATCATCCCGTCGGTGTAGATCAGCCACTCGGCGGATGTGAAGGTGGCGGCGTAACCCTGTTCGGGAGCTCCCGACTTCAGAGATAGTTCGAGGGACATCCAACGGCCGTGAAGCAACTCGATATACCTCAGAAAATGTCCCATGTAATGCGCGGAACTTTTGAGGAGCCATTTCCTTGCCTGGGGAGCCAGCGTATAGCGCTCGCCCTTTCTGCGGAGGTAGGATTTCGCTTCGAGCGAGGAGAGGATCAGTTCGGCGCTTTGCCGGGGGAGTTCGAGCCGCGAGGATACCTCCCCGGCTGTCATGGGGCCCCGGTCGAGCGCTTCGAACACGCTGAGCCGGGAGGCAAGAACCAGCACCCGGCCAAAGAGGACTGCCGGGAAGGCATCGTAGAGCGCCGCCGGGAGGAGATTAAGATCGGCGGCCAGGCGCTCCGCAAATCTGAAATTCTTCATAGCCTAGTGGGGATAGCCTATTGGCTCCACTTCACTCCCACACGTCATCCCGAAATATTTTAGGTCGGGCTTTTTCTAAAAGCGTTGGAAGATGCTGACCTGGAGCATGTCAGCATGACGAGTTGGAGAGTTGTGCCGCGATACCGGGGGATGAGCGCGCCCCTACTTGGAAAGTTGATGCCAGGCATAGTTCTTCCCGTCCCAGTAGAGGAGGCCGCTCTTCCCCGAGCGTTTACCCACTCTGAGCGCATCTCCGGACAATTCAGGCATCGACGTCTTCCGGCCGGAGAGCGTGGCATGCTGGCGATGGAGGCTCCAGACTTCGACCCACTTGAAATCGTCACCCGCTTTTCCGATCTGCTTGCCGGCCCCGAGGATCGAGACCGGGACAAAGAGCGCTTGAACCTTCTTGGTATGGAAGATCGCTACGCCGAGCATGCCGCTCGAAGTCTCTTCGATCTGGATGGCAACGTCCCGCTTGTCGTCCCCGTTGAAGTCGCCGCGGAGTATGCGCGGATAGAGCCGGAACACGATGGTGTAACGCTGATCGAGGTGCCTCGCAGCGAATTCATTCCGGACCCATTTCGGAATATCTTTCAGCGGGTTTTCGATGAGATGGCCGCCGCCCTGAGGGTAAGCCGCTGAGGCGAAGAAGAGTATCAGGACAATGAGTTTTTTCATCGGGGAGCTCTCCTTGAATTAATCCGTTATTTCGAGGTGCCTCGCTTGCCGGTCCGGTAGGCGGCCACGGCCCGTTCGACCCGGTCGAGCAGGTCCTGGGAATAGAGGTTGCCGACGAGCAGGCGCCGCGACTTGCGGCCGATCTCCTCGTAACTTCGCAACGCCTCCGGCGAGGGGGGTTCAACGATCGTGATCCCGTTTTTCCTGAGCGTTTCCATCGCCTTCTCATTTTCCCGGCGGCTCACGTCGGTCAGCTTCTTCATGTAGATCGCCCCGTTCCGGAGGAGGATCTCCCGGAGGTCGGCCGGCAACTCCTCGAATTTCTTCCGGGAGATGATCACCGCTCCCGAGGCGTTCGCCAGGGGCACGTCGAGCATATACTTCGACCGCGAAAACCACTGGAGGGCGATGCACCCGAGGGGCGAAGTGTAAAAGCCGTCGATCAGGTTCGTCTGGAGGGAGGTCAGCACGTCCGTGATCGAAAGAGAGATGGGGCTGACGTTCATCGTCTTGAACGCCGCTTCCGCGATCGGATCCCCTTCCCACATCCACATCTTGACTTTCTTCAGATCATCGGGGCTGCGGACCGGCGTGTTCGAGAACACGTAGATGAAGCCCACCTCCGCCCACCCCAGGTTGACGAACCCGTTTTCCTCAAACGCCTTGTTGAACTCCGCGTCGAATTCCTTATGGATTGCATCGGCTTCATCCGCCGACTTGAACAGAAAGGGAGCGTCGAGGATCCTGAGCGGCCGGGAAATTGTCGTCATCCCGTTCCCGGTGATGCCCGCGCTCTGGAGCTGGCCGAGTTTGATCTTCCGGAGGACGTCCTTCTCGTCGCCCTGGATATTGTTCGGGTAAATCTTGAATCCGAGCCGGCCTCCGCTTTCCTTCCGGATCTGGCGGTCAAACTCCCGCATGACGGTCATCCAGGGGCTCCCGTCGGGCGCAACCGTGGCAAACTTGATCGTATATTGCGGCTGGGCGGAGAGGGCGGAAAGCCCCCCGAGGCCGACGAGAAGGAGCGCGCACAAGCGGGCGGCCATACATGTTCGGATGCGGTTCATTCGGATTCCCGTCAATTGGTTCAGAAGATCTCTTCGATATGGGAGCGGAGGAGCCTGGCCTTCTTCTTGGCGATCGCATTTGAGAGCCTGGACTCGGGCAGGATATCGATCGACGCCGTGTCCACCGCGGTCAGGCAGCGCTCGAAGAGCTCCCTGTTCTGGGTCTGGTAGGCGTACGTCTGGGCGTAATAGATGTAGGTCATCAGGAATTTTCCCCCGTTGATCCGCAGGCAATCCTCAAAATACCCGCGCGCGCGCGCCGTGTCCCCGCCGAGCATGTTGGAGCGGCTCGCATAGAGGGTGCCGAGAAAGAAATCAGCCCCGCCATAGAAGAACGTGGGGTCTTTTTCGTGGACAAATTGCATCAGGGCCTCCACCCTGGGGAGTTCGGCAATCCCGGCCGAATTGCTGAGATCGGAGCGTATCAGGCTTCCCCAGGCGACGGCAGTCCAGAACACAGCCGGCACGTCCTCCTTCGAGAGCGTGGCAAGCGACGCCGCGAAATCCCCGATTCCGAGGCCCAGGCCGGCTGCAATCCGATCGTGCCTGCGCAGGATACGGAGCCCGAACTCCTTGGCCCTCGAATAGAAAAGCCGGGCCCGCTCGATACTGTCGTCCTCGACGAATCCGAGCGCGTAGCTGGAATACCCGATCGAGGCGAGGAGAAGGTAATGGGTGTTATCCGGGTCCTTTTCGAGGATCGTTTCGATAAGCTTGAGGTTCGAGGCGATGCTCCGGTCCGCAAGCTCCAGGTCCTGTTCCTGGTTGAGCACCTCAAAACCGGTTTGCATGATGCCCCCGAGCGAGCTGACAGCGATTTGCTGGAAACAGCCCGAAAATGCGATCGTCGAAATTGAGATGAGGAAAAAGCCTTTCATAATCGCTGCAATATACAAAATGTCGGGAAGATGCAAAATGAGGAGGGATGCCCGTCACATCGGGGTGACGCGGCCCCAGGAGAAGCGCGCAGACGGTCGAATCGGATAAATCATGCAGCACCGGATGGTTTTGAACTGAGATTAAAAAGTTTTAATTTCCGTTTAACACTTGAGAACCGGCGCTTTGGTATATTACCCGCAGCCGCACAGACGAAGAGGCGCATGAAAATCCTGATCGTTGAAGACGAAAAGAAAGTAGCGAAATTCCTGAAGCAGGGATTGGAAGAGGAACGGTACGCCGTCGAAGTGGCGTATGACGGCGCCCAGGGCGAGGCCATGGCATCCGCCGGAAATTACGACCTGATCATTCTCGACATCCTCCTCCCCAAGAAGGACGGAATCCTCGTGCTCAAAGATCTCCGGTCGAAACAGATCCGGACCCCGGTCCTGATGCTGACCGCCAAGAGCGCGGTGGAGGAGAAAGTGGAGGGGCTCGATTCCGGGGCCGACGACTATCTCACCAAGCCGTTTGCGTTCGCGGAGCTGGTGGCGCGCGTGCGCTCCCTCATCCGCCGGGGGGCCCTGGAAAAGTCGACCCTCTTGAAGATCGCCGACCTCCAGCTCGATACGGTCGCCCATAAGGCGAAAAGGGGGGAAACCTCGATCGAGCTGACCGGCAAGGAGTACGCGCTCCTGGAGTATTTCATGCGAAACGTCAACCGGGTCCTCACGCGCACCATCCTCTCGGAGCATATCTGGCATTACAACTTCGATACCGGCACGAACGTCATCGACGTTTATGTCAACCACCTTCGCAGCAAGATCGACGACGGGTTTGAGGCGAAACTTCTCCATACGATCCGCGGTGTCGGATACGTCCTGAAAGACGACTAGCGTGGTCAGTCTGTTCAGATCGATCCGCGCGAAGCTCATCTACTGGTACTCGTTCATTCTCCTCACCACCCTGGTTGCCTTCGGCCTGACCGAGTACATGTACTCGGGCGAGCGGCTCGCGGAGAACCTCGACCGCTCCCTGAGGAACGAAGTGGTGTGGGTCAAGAGTTCGATCGAGCTCCGGAGGTCGAAGGGAAGGCCGGCGAGGAGAACATTCCCCCCTCGGACAGTCCCGACAGTGCCCGACAGCGCCCGGGCCGCGGGCGAGCATGCCGCCGATTCCACGGCGGTGGACGAAGCGATCTGGCAGGAAGTCTATGCGCACGCGTTGTCGAACCCGAAGAAAACGCTGATCGAAGTCACGAACCGGAACTGGGGGGCGATAGAATTCCGGTCGTTCGGCCCCGGGGAAGACAGCCTGATGGCGGCAGCGGAGAGCGTCATGGCGCCTGAGCTCCGCCTCGATTCGGTCATCACCAAGACCCTGCGCGACCAGCACGGGATGGAGCTGAGGGTGGCGGCCACCATGACCCCCGATCTCGACATTTTCGTCGCCTACCCTCTTGCGGACCTGAACGACGCGCTTGCGAACCTCTTTTCGATTTTTCTCATTCTCATCCCGGCGGCCCTCATGGTGTCGGTCGGCGGCGGATGGCTCCTCGCCTACAAATCCCTGAAGCCCGTCGATCTCGTCACGAAAACGGCCCATCAGATCACGGTCAATAATCTGAGCCAGCGGATTCCGGAACGGGACGTCAACGACGAGATCGGGAGGCTCATCTCGACGTTCAACGAGATGATCGCCCGTCTCAGCCAGTCGTTCGACCAGATCAAGCAATTCTCCATCGACGCGTCCCATGAGTTGCGCACTCCACTGACGATCATGCGCGGGGAAGTCGAGCTCTCGCTCCGCAGCACGAAGGACCCGGAGGAATACCGGCGCGTCCTGGTGAGCAACCTCGAGGAGCTGCTCAGGCTCTCCTCCATCGTGGACGGCCTGATGACGATGTCGAAAGCCGATTTCAACCAGCAGGACATCCAGTTCGGGGATGTTCATCTGAAGGACCTACTGGCCGAGCTCTACGAGGACGGCAAGATCATCGCGATGAAAAAGAACGTCGCGGTCGAGTTGCGGAAGAACGAGGATGTGGTCATCATGGGCGACCGCCTGCGGTTGCACCAGCTGCTTCTCAACCTGCTCGACAATGCGATCAAGTACACTCCCGAGAACGGGCAGGTCAGCATGAGTTCGGAGCGGCAGAACGGTTTTATCAAGGTCCGGGTCGCGGATTCCGGCGTCGGAATCCCGCGGGACCAGTTGGGGAAGATTTTCGACCGTTTTTACCGCGTCGACCGGGCGCGGTCGCGCGAGATGGGGGGGAGCGGGCTCGGGCTCGCGATCGCCAAGTGGATCGCCGAGCTTCACCGCGGGCACATCGACGTGGAGAGCGAGGTGGGCAAAGGGAGCACGTTCACGGTTTTCCTGCCGCTGTAAAGCATACCTGCCTACCTTCATATTGTCATCCTGAGCGAAGCGAAGGATCTTCGGGGGGCTTTAGATGAACCAATACTTTGTCTACATCATGACCAACAAAAAACGGGGTGTCCTCTACACGGGCGTCTCAAATAATCTTGAGCGACGAGTTCAGGAACACAAGCTCAAACTTGTCCCTGGATTTACAAGCAAATACAACTGTACAAGGCTTGCCTATTTTGATTCTTCACCCGACGTCCTTGGTGCGATCACTGCGGAGAAACGCATCAAAGGGTGGACAAGACAAAAAAAGATCGCCTTGATCGAGTCTGGTAATCCAAAGTGGAGAGATCTGAGTGAAGGATGGTACGAGTAACGACACGCCGGAGATTCTTCGCTTCACTTCGTTTCGCTCAGAATGACACCGCTGGGTGAGGGGCGACCTTTAGGTCGCGTTAGGTTTGGCGCAAGCTAAAGCTTGCGGCTACCGGTACCTCTGACGTCCCCTATTCCTTCGCGACGCTCCAGCGCCCTTCGTCGTCCTTCACGTAGGCAAGCCCGTTGGTCATGTGAAAGACTTCGCGGCCCCGGGCGTCGATGCTTCTGCGCTCCTCCACCACCCTGATTCCGTTATTCTCGTTCGCAAGGAATGCGAGAAGCGCGCTCATCGTCGGGGCCACATCGGAGAGCCACATGCCGTCGCTCTCCTTCATGAATGCTCTGCTCAACGGATTCCTAGAGGTCCGGTCCGAGGGAGAAATAAAACTTCGGGGTGGAGAAGTCCTTCAGGTTGAAGGCGTAGGCGACGTCGAACTTGAGGAGGAATCCGAGGAAGACGACCCTCACACCGTAGCCCATTCCCGTCAGGAGGTCCTTCATGTAGAGGTTGCCGCCGGCGTCCCTGTCGATTCCCTTGAAATCGTCCCTCCCCGACCATGCCGATCCCATGTCGAGAAAAATGACGCCGTTGAGGCTCTGGAAGAATATCGGAAGCGGGCCGGCGACAAAATATCCGAAAAACGGAAACCTGAATTCCATGTTCATCAGCCCGTATTTGGTGCCGATCTTCGCGTTGTAATTATAGCCGCGGAGAGGAATCCCCGAGGTCAGAAACACGTAATCCTCCGCGTTGTCGATCGGAATGTGGTCGTTCTCGAATTGCCGGTTGATCCAGTTGTCGACTCCCCCCACGATGAACCGCTGCGGATCCTCCCCGAAGCTTCCCCCTCCGGCGAGCCGGAAGGCGAACGTGTAATTTTTCCAGAGCCGGAAGTAGGTGCGGTAGTCGCCGGTCACCGTGTAGAATCCGAGGGCTTCACCCCCGATCTTCGGGCTCGCGAGCACCGAGAGGTTGTAGCGGTCGCCGTTGACGGGGGCGATCAATCCCCAGAGGCTGTTGTCGTGGACATAACTGAGCTCCGTGAGGATGAGGCTCCGCCGCTGGGAGGGCTGGAACGTCAGGTCGACGTTTTCCCTGGTGATGTTGTACCATGAGAGGTTGAACTCCAGGCGTTCGAAGTGCGTGAGCGGGTAGGAGGCGAGCCCGGTCACCCCGTAGTTCCTGAACCGGTAGAGGCTCGACCCGTTGACGCTGTCGTCGAGGACGAGAAACCGCGCGCTGTGGAACGCCTGAATCCCGTAATCGATCCGCTTCGGCAGGTAGAGATAGGCCAGCGCGTAATCGCTGTTCTTCAGATCGAAGAGCAGGTTGGTCAGGAGGAAGAGCTGGTGGTCGCCGAGCATGTCGCTGAAGGCCATCAGCGTCGATCCCTGCACGCCGTAGAAGGTGTTGTAGCCGGCGTTCCCGTAGACGATGTCGGGTGAAAAGTTCAGCTTGTACTTGTTGATCTTGTAATTCCCCGTCGAATCGAGGTTGTCGGTGATCGCGAACGTCTTCGCCGAGTCGGGCTTCTTCTCCCGGCCCTCCCGGAAGACGTCGTTGAACACATAGTTCCGGAGGTCGATCTTGACCTCGTCGCCGTAGAGTTTGGTGGAGTCCCTCCCCTCCCCGCGCACCACGATGTCGTTCCCCACCTTCAGGCTTTCCTTTTTCGCCTCGGCCGTCTCCGTCCGCACGGCGGGCTGGCGGAGCCGCTTGATGAATTCGCTCGGCTCGATCTCTTTCACTTTCAGCGTCCGTTCGAACGGCATCCGCATCAGGAACACGTCGAACCCGCCGTCGGTGAGGGAGTTGAAGGTGAGCTTCGATCCGTCCTGGGAAAGGGAGAGCTGGTAGACCCCCGTGATCGAATTGGTCAGGGGCCGGACCGTTCCGCTGTCCAGGTCCTTCGCGTACACGTTGTTGATCCCGCTGACGTCGGAGATGTAGAGGAGGTGCTTGCCGTCGCGCGAAGCCACCGGAGAGGTCTCGTCGCTGTTCGGATCATCCGTGATCCGCGTGATCTTACGGGTGGGGAGGTCGAGCCGGTAGATGTCGGATTGCCCGAAATCGTACCGCTGCATTTTGAACCCGCGCGGGACCGCGGCCGGGTCGAGGTGGTCGTTCCGGTCGGAGGAAAAGAAGATCGCGTTGCCGTCGCCCGACCAGGACGGATCCCCGTCGCTGAAGATGTCGTCGGTGAGGTTCTTCAGCTCGCGGGTCTGAAGGTCGTACACATAGATATCGGATCTCCCCCCTTTTGCGGCCGCGAAGGCGATCCGGTCGTCCCTCGGGGTCGAGTCGGGGGAGGGGGGCGACCAGTCGACCGAAAAGATCCCGTCGAGTTCGAACTCGAGCTTCTCCTCCTTGCCGGAGTTGGCGTCGATGATGATGATCGCATCCTTGTCGCCGCTTTTGGCCGCGAGCGCCAGCCGCTTGCCGTCGGGGGACCAGGTCATCCCGGGAGTGATCAGGTGGAGCTCTTCAAAGTCCGGAGTGCGCTGGCCCTTCACGATCTTGTCCTGAATCGCTCCGTCGATGGCGCTCATGATAAACACGTCGAAATAATCGTCGCGGTTCGAGATGAACGCGATCTTGTCGCCCTGGGGGGAAATTCTCGGGCTCGTGTTGTAAAAGCTGCCGTCTTTCTTGTGGTCCGTCAGGCGGCGCGCGTAGTCCGCGGGGTCCTCGCGCTTCGCGATGTCGGGCCAGTACTGCACTTTCTGATCCTTCTGCCACCGCTCGGAAAGCTCGCTCACGCTCAACCCGATCGCGCTCCTGAATCCCGCGTCGACGCTGCGGGTCCCCTTGATGCGCGAGAGGATGTCGGCGATCTTCTGCTCGCCGTACTTCGTCGTGATATAGTTCCACACCGACTGCCCCCCGCGGTAGGCGAAGTACCCGTTCAGGTAGTCGATCGGCACGATGTATTCGTGGATGGTGGCGTCACGCATGAACATGTCGGAATTCGTGTCCCACTTCAGCGCTTCGTACTCGGCGAGCCCCTCGTTGAACCAGAGGGGGAGCTGGAGGGTGATGTTGTTCGCGATGATCGATTGGATCGATCCGCCGTAGAACATGTCGTTGATGACCGCGTGGACGAGCTCGTGATGGATCACGTGCCGGAACTTCTTGTAGTCGCCCTCGAACGGCAGCACGACGCGGTTCTTGAACAGCTCGGTGACGCCCCCGATCCCTTCCTCGAGGTATTCGTTCACGACGTTCGTCTGCTGGAATTCGTTGTGCGAATCGTAGACGATGATCGGCACGCGGTTCGTGAGCTGGTACCGGAACGACTTGCCGATGGCCTCGTAGGAGGATTCCGCGATATCCGCGGTGAAGTCCGCTATGTACTCGTCGCCCTGGTCGAAGTAGACGTCGAAGTGGGCGGACTGGATATAGTACCAGTTGAAGTGCTTGTACTGAACCTTGTTTTTCCCGAACACCGTGGCCTGCGCGGGAGCTCTCTGCGCGGCGGCGGCGGCGGCGAGGAGGGCGAGGAGGAGAAAGGCGCGGAGGGTCTTCATGCCGGGGTTTCGGGTTTCGGAACCCCAAGCCTGCGGAACACCTCGTTCATCGAGCCGGTCCGGTACCCCTGGAGATCGAGCGTGACGTAGGTGAAACCGAGTTTTTTCAGATGTGCCACGACCGACGTCCGCAGCTCCTCGTCGAAGAGCCGCGCGAGCTCCCCGGCGCCCACTTCGATGCGCGCGGTTTTCTCGTCGTGGTGCCGGACGCGGAAGTCGCGGAACCCGAGGTCCCTGAACAGGCTCTCGGCGTCGTCCACCTTCCGGAGGGCCTCCTTCGTGATGGGGAACCCGTAGGGGAAGCGGGACGAGAGACAGGCGAACGATCCCTTGTTCCAGGTCGGGAGCGCGAGCTCATGCGAAAGTTCGCGCACATCGTTCTTGGACATCCCCGCCTCGAGAAGGGGCGAGCGGACGTTCTGCTCGCTCTTCGCCTTCATCCCGGGACGGAAATCCCCCAGGTCGTCGGTAATCGTGCCGTCGGCAATCCACCGGATCCCGCGCGCCGCGGCGATCCCGTGGAGCTTGGAGAAGAGTTCCGTCTTGCAAAAATAACACCTGTCGACCGGGTTCTCGCTGAACTTCAGGTCGTCGGTTTCTTCGGTCCGGACTTCCTCGAACCTCGCTCCGAACTCCAGCGCGACGCGGACGGCTTCTTCATACTCGCGGGTCGGGTATGTTTCCGACCGGCCGATGACCGCCAGGGCGCGATCGCCCAGTTCGTCGACCGCCGCCTTCAACAGAAGCGTGCTGTCCACGCCTCCCGAGTAGCCGATCACGACGCTGCCGAGCTCCCGGAGAATGTTCCGGAGCAGCTCGTATTTTCTGAGGAGGTCAGGGGTCATGGGGATAGAAACAGGCGGTTCCCGCAATTCGGTTCCGCATCCTTCGTTTGCAAGGCCTCCGGCCGCGAGGAACGGCGGGAGGAACAGAACCGGCTACTGCTCCAGGATTGTGGTGAATTCTCTGATGGAGTGGACTCCGGGAAATTCCTTCTCGAACAATTTCTTTTTCTCCGGGTCCATCTGGAACGACGTCTTCAAGGATTCCAGCGCGTCGAGCGTCTTGCGGAGAAGGAACAACACCTTCGCCCGGCTGTAGAACGGATCCGCCCACTTGGGCTGCAGCTCGATGCAGCGGTTGAAGGCCATCAGGGCTTTCTTCAAGTATCCGTACTCGAGGAGGGTCTCGCCGAAGTCGAACCAGGCCTCGGCGTTGGCAGGGTCGAACCGCACCGCCATCTTGTAGCTGTACAGGGCTTCCCGCCATTTGCCGAGCGTGTAGGCGACATCGGCCTTCGCGTGCCAGAGCTCGGGGTAATTCTTGCAAAGCGTGAGGGCCTTGTTATAGTCGTTGTAGGCTTTCTTGTACTGTCCGAGCGAGTCGTGGCAGCTCCCGCGGCCGAAGAACGATTCGTAATGCTTGGGATCGAATTTCACGGCCTGTGTGAAGCACTTGATCGCGTCCTTGTACAGGCCCAATTCCTCGTACGCGTTCCCGATGTTGTGCCAGGCGGGGACGTCCTTGCGGTCGATCCGCAGCGTCTCCTTGTAACAATCGACGGCGTCGTAGAGCCGGCCGAGGTTCGCGAAGGCGTTTCCCTTGTTGTACCACGCCGCGGTAAAATCCTCCTTGATCGCGAGCGCCATGTCGTAGCTTTCGATCGCCTTCGCGTATTGCATCATCCTGTTGAGGACGATGCCGCGGTTGTACCACGCGCTGTGATTGAACGGATCGAGATCGATGTGCTTGTCGTAGCACCCCAGGGCCTCGTCGAGCTTCTCGGTGCAGTCGAAACAGAATCCGAGCTCGTACCAGGCTTCCTTATGCGCCGGATTGGCGGCGAGGATGAAGCGGAACAGGCTCACGGCGTCTTCGAACCGGTCCATCCGCTCGAACGTCACGGCCTTGCTGAAGAGCGCCTCCTCGTTCGAAGGATCGAGTTCGAGCGCGCGGTCGAAACACTCGAGGGCCTCCTCGTGCCTTCCGAGATTGTCGAGGGCGAGCCCCCTGCTGATGAGCAGCTCCGTGTCGACCGGATTGAGGTTGAGCGCCCGCTCGAAGCACTCCAAGGCCTCCTGGTACTTCTGGAGATTGTTCAGGATGATCCCCTTGCGCTGCCAGGTGTCGGAGCTGAAGGGCAAATATTCGAGCAGAAGGTTGATAAAGTGGAGGGCTTCTTCGAACTTGTCGTTCTCGAAATAGAAGCTGACGATTTCTTCGAGGGCCTCGATGTTGGTGGTGCCTCCGCCTTCCCTCAGACGCTCCTTGAACTTCCTGATCTCCTCCTCGAAATTCTTCTTTTTCGAGCCGGGGGCTTCTGCGTCGTCGTCGGTATTATCAAAATCGTACGTATCCATGACCCGTCTGTGATTTGGTCCATGCCGGGTGAGCGCCGGCGCATCCATTAAAATATAAGAAAAAAATAAAGTCGAAGTCAAGTAATGATTGAGCCGCGAAGGTCTCCCGTCATTGATTTTTGTTCCAAAATCAAGTATATTTCATGCTCCATCGCCCGATGATCGCTCAGAATGTCGATACGATACGCCGCCGGATTGCCGCTGCCTGCCAGCGTGTCGGAAGAGACCCCGGGGATGTCACTCTCGTCGCCGTCACGAAGACCGTCGACTCGATCCGGGTACGCGAGGCCGTCGATGCGGGAGTCCTTGATCTGGGCGAGAATTTTGTCCAGGAGCTGTTGAAAAAGCGGCAAGACCTGCTCCCTGCGCACATCCGGTGGCATTTCATCGGTCACTTGCAATCGAACAAGGTCAAGCATATCGTAGATTGGGTCCACCTGGTCCATTCGGTTGATTCCCTGAGCCTCGGTTCGGAACTCTCCAGACGGGCTGCGACGGCGGGCAGAAGGGTGGAGGTTCTGATAGAGGTGAATTCGACGGGTGAAAGCGCGAAATTCGGCGTGCGGCCGGAGGATCTCCCCGCCCTCGCCGGACAACTCCGCCGGCTTCCGAACCTCGCCATAACGGGGCTGATGACGGTCGGACCCTTCCTCCCCGACCCTGAGTCTTCCCGCCCCGCGTTCCGGTTGATGAGATCCCTTCGCGAGCGTCTTGCGGGAGAAGGGCCTCCGCTGCCCCACCTTTCGATGGGCATGACGCATGATTTCGAGGTGGCGATCGAGGAAGGTGCGACGATGGTTCGGATCGGAACGGCAATCTTCGGCCCGCGCGCGAAGGCGGGAAATAATTGACGCGAAGCGCGTTCACAATTGAGGAGCAGTGCAGCGTATGAAGACGACTCCGTCGGAAATCAGAAACCACTCGTTCAGCAAATCGTTTCGCGGGCTGGACGCCGCGCAGGTCGGAGAATTCCTCGACCGCATCGCGTCGGAATGGGAAACGTCGGCCGCAGAGCATGCCTCTCTCGAGCAAAAGGTGGCGGAGATGGAGACTCAGATCCGCGATTTCCGGTCCCTCGAGCAGGGGTTTCAGCAGACGATCATGCAGGCCCAGGAGGCGAGCGGCAAGGCGATCGACTCTTCGAAGCGCGAAGGCCAGCTGATCATCCGCGAAGCGGAGCTGAAGGCGGCGCTGCTTGTGGAGAAAGCGCGCAACGACCTCACGATGTTGCGGGAACAGGTGACGATTCTCAGGGCGAAGAGGGACTCGATCACCTCCCGGCTCAAAATGCTTCTCAACTCTGAGCTCGAATTGATCCGCGCGCTCGAGGTGGAGGGCGAACACCAGGCGGCCCCGGAGGCCGAGGAACGGAGGGAGGTGTCGACAGAGAAACTTGAGATCGAAGAAATCATACGAAGCCTTGACAAATGAGCGGCGGCCGGGGACCGGGGAGACGGACGTGCCGATGCTGCTGAGGGAACAGATCGACGAATCGCTCGCTTTCATCCGGAAGCACACGAAGATGCGGCCGGAGATAGGGATCATCCTCGGGACCGGCCTCGGAGGGTTGGTGAAGGAAATCCGGAAGGAGATCGTCCTCGATTACGACGAGATCCCGCATTTCCCCGTCTCGACGGTCGAATCGCACCACGGGAAACTCATTTTCGGAACGCTTGGCGGCAAGAAAATCGTGGCGATGCAGGGCCGCTTCCATTACTACGAGGGCTACACGCTCCAGCAGGTGACGTTTCCGGTCCGCCTCATGTCGAAAAAGGTCGGACTCGGCGTCAAGACGCTCCTGATCTCGAACGCCGCAGGCGGCATGAATCCGGAGTTCAGGCGCGGCGACCTGATGATCATCACCGATCACATCAACCTGCAGGGGGACAACCCTCTCATCGGGCCGAACGACAACGATCTCGGGCCCCGGTTCCCCGACATGTCGGAGCCCTACAGCCGGGAGCTGATCGCGCTCGCGGATGAGGTGGCCGCCGGCCAGCATATTCCCGTCCGGCACGGCGTCTTTGTCGCGGTGCAGGGGCCGAACCTCGAGACCCGCGCGGAGTATGCGTTCCTCCGCGGAATCGGCGGAGACGCGGTCGGCATGTCGACCGTTCCGGAGGACATCGTCGCCATCCACCTGGGGATGCGGGTCCTCGGAATCTCGATCATCACCGACGAATGTTTCCCGGAGAACCTGAAGCCCGTGACGCTCGAGGAGGTCATCGCAGCGGCCAACAAGGCCGAGCCGAAGCTGACGCGAATCATCAAGGAAGTCGTCAAAAGGATATAGCATGGGTTTCGAAACTTTTTTTATGCATGTCATTCTGAGGAGCGAAGCGACGAAGAATCCCGCTGTTCCGTTGAATTCAGGTCTGAGAGCCTTCGCAGAGTTTACACTGAGCGAAGCGAATGTGCTCAGGATGACAAACTTTTTTAGAGGTTGCTAGGTCGGGGACCAAACGTTGTTTAAAGAACTCACAGATAAAATCAGCTACCCGCAACTCGAGCTCGACGTGCTGAAGATGTGGAAGGAGCGCGGGATTTTCGAGAAGAGCGTCTCTTCCCGCGAGGGGAAGCCCGGGTTTACTTTCTATGAAGGGCCCCCCACCGCCAACGGCCGTCCGGGAATCCACCACGTGATGAGCAGGACGCTGAAGGACCTCGTCTGCCGTTATAAGACCATGCGCGGGTACCAGGTCCACCGGAAAGCCGGCTGGGACACGCACGGACTCCCGGTCGAAATCGAGGTCGAAAAAGCCCTCGGGTTCAAACACAAGGACGAGATCGTCAGCTACGGCGTCGCGCGGTTCAACGAGGAGTGCAGGAAATCGGTCTGGAAGTACAAGTCGGATTGGGAACATCTCACCGAGCGGATGGGATACTGGGTCGATCTCGGCAATCCCTACATCACCTTCACCAACGAGTACATCGAGTCGGTCTGGTGGTCGCTGAAGCGGTACTTCGACGCGGGACTGATCTACAAGGGGTACAAGATCCAGCCCTACTGCCCGCGGTGCGAAACGCCCCTTTCGTCGCACGAGGTCTCGCTCGGTTACGACGACGTGAGCGATCCGAGCGTCTATGTGACCTTCCCGGTGAAGGGGGAGAGCGATTGCAGTTTTCTTGTCTGGACGACGACGCCATGGACGCTCATCTCGAACGTGGCTCTTGCGGTTCACCCCTCGGTCGACTACGTCAGGGTCGAGAACGGCGGCCGCCGGTTGATCCTCGCCGAGGCGCGGCTCGGGGCGCTCCAGGGGGAGTATTCGATCGTCGATCGCATGAAGGGGGCCTCGCTTGCGGGGATGGAATACGAGCGGCTCTTCTCCTACCATCCGGTGAAGGAGCGCGCTTTTCTTGTCGTCGAAGCGGAGTTCGTGACGACGGCGGACGGATCCGGCATCGTGCATCTTGCGCCCGCCTACGGGGAGGACGATTATCAGGTGTCGAAGAAGTACAACCTGCCGACCATCCATCCGGTGGACAAGAGCGGGAACTTCGGGCCGGAGGTGACAGAGTTTGCGGGGATGTTCGTGAAGGAAGCGGACCCGCTCATTATTCAAAACCTCAAGAAGCGCGGGCTTCTCTATAAAAAGGAAACGATCACCCACAGCTATCCGCACTGCTGGAGATGCGACACCCCGCTTCTCTACTACGCGCGCGAATCGTGGTACATCGCGACCACGAAGTACGCCGCCCGGATGGTCGAGCTGAACAAAACGATCGGGTGGCACCCGCCGGAGGTCGGAGAGGGACGCTTCGGGAACTGGCTCGAGGAAAACAAGGACTGGTCTCTCTCCCGCGACCGGTTCTGGGGGACGCCGCTTCCCGTCTGGATCTGCTCCCTCTGTTCCTCGAAGAAATGCGTCGGCAGCATCGCCGAATTGCGGGAGGGTCACGGCGTCAGGGAACCGCTCGATCTGCACAAACCGTTCGTCGACGAGATCACGTTCACCTGCTCCTGCGGCGGGGAGATGAGGCGGACCCCGGAGCTCATCGACGTCTGGTTCGATTCCGGATCGATGCCCTTCGCGCAGTGGCATTACCCCTTCGAGAACGAGGAGATTTTCCGGTCGCGCCATCCGGCCGACTACATCTGCGAGGGGATCGACCAGACGCGCGGGTGGTTCTACTCGCTCCATTCGATCAGCACGTTCCTGTTCGACGCGCCCGCGTC
The DNA here is from genome assembly GCA_036522515.1 of Bacteroidota bacterium. Taxonomy (NCBI): domain Bacteria; kingdom Pseudomonadati; phylum Bacteroidota; species Bacteroidota bacterium. Next base: position 136,305 of record DATDFQ010000019.1, on the reverse strand, counting down.
GAAAAACATCCTCGTGAACGAGCTCGTGCTCGACAGCAAGGGGCAAAAGATGTCGAAGTCGAAGGGAAATACGGTCGATCCCTTCGGGATCCTCGACCGGTACGGGGCCGATGCGGCCCGCTGGTACATCGTGGCCACCAGCCCCCCGTGGAGGCCGACGCTTTTCGACGAGGAGGGCCTGGCCGAGGTGCAGCGGAAGTTTTTCGGGACGCTCCTCAACACGTATGCGTTTTTCTCCCTCTATGCGAATATCGACAAGTTCGATTCTTCGGCGGCCCCGGTTCCGCCGGGCGAACGGCCGGAGATCGACAGGTGGATTCTCTCCCTGCTCCATTCGCTGGTCAAAAAATACCGGTCCGACATGGACGCCTACGAGGTCACCCGGGCCGCCCGCGCTGTGACCGATTTCACAATCGACCAGCTTTCCAACTGGTATGTTAGGAGGAACCGCCGCCGTTTCTGGAAGAGCGAGATGGGGCCGGATAAGATCGCGGCGTACCAGACGCTCTCCGAATGCCTGATCACGGTCACGAAGCTGATGGCGCCGGTCGCGCCCTTCATCGCCGACGAGATCTACGGGAACCTGAATTCGTTCTTGAACAGGGAGGCGGCGGAGTCGGTCCATCTCGCCACCATCCCGGAACCCGACGAGAAGGCGATCGATGCCGGCCTGGAATCGAGGATCGCGAAAGCGCAGACGATCGTTTCGCTCGTCCGCGCGATCCGGAACAAGTCCAACCTCAAGGTCCGGCAGCCGTTGAAGCGGGTCATCCTCCCGATCGCGAACGAGCAGGACCGCGAGGCGGTTTCGCGGGTCGAGGGGATGATCCTCGAGGAGATCAACGTGAAGGAGATCGAGTACGTGAGCGACGACTCGGCGATCGTGCACAAGTCCGCGAAGCCGAATTTCCGGGTCCTCGGCCCGAAGTACGGAAAGAGCGTCCAGGAAGTCGCCGGCGCGATCAGGAAACTCGGGTCGGACCAGATCAGGGAAATGGAATCGAGCGGATCGTTGACCATCCCGCTGAACGGCGGCACGGCGACGATCACCGCCGAGGACGTGGAGATCCTTCGCGAGGAGCTCAAGGGCTGGATTGTGGAATCGCACGACAATGTCACCGTGGCGCTCGACACCGAGTTGACCGAGGAGCTCATCGACGAGGGGGTCGCCCGCGAGTTCGTCAACCGCGTTCAGAACATGCGCAAGGATTCGGGGTTCGAGGTCACCGACAGGATCAGGATTTCGTACCGGGGCGAAGAAAGGCTCAGGCGGGCCCTGAGCGCCCTCGGGGCGTACGTCAAAAGCGAGACGCTCGCGGTGGACCTTCTTGAAGCGCCGCCGGCCGCCGCCGGCCTGACGGAGTCCGAACTCAACGGGGTCCCCTGTTCAATCGGCATCGAGAAAGTTGTTGATCATCACGACGCATAGTGCGCAAAAGGAACCGTTCCAAAGCGCATTCTTGTTCACTGAAGGAAGGAACCAAATCAGCATGGCAAAGACGAAGAAATCACCGGCAGTCGCCGACAAGACACTGGAACTTCTAAAAGCGAAGTCCAAGGCGAGGAAGCAGCAAGCGCGCACCGCGAAGCCCGTTCCAAAGGCGAAGATGGCGAAGCCGGAAGCTCCCAAAGCGCCGATCCGCAAAGCCGCGTACGGCAAGCAGGACCTCGACTATTTCAAGAAGATCATCCTTGAAAAGAAGAAGGAGATCCTCGAGGAGCTCGAAACCCTGCGCGACACGATGATGGATTCGACCACAGGCGAGTATGCGAGCGAAAACTCCACCTATTCCACCCACATGGAGCAGGGGACGGACGCGATGGAGCGGGAAAAGACCTTTTTGTTCGCCTCCCGCGAGGGCAAGTTTTTAAACCATCTCGAAGACGCCCTCTCGCGGATCGAACGGGGGGAGTACGGCCCGTGCACGGTCTGCGGAAAGCTGATCGAGAAGGAGCGGCTCGAGGCGGTCCCGCACGCGCAGCAGTGCCTCCAGTGCAAATTGCGTCTCGCGAAATAACACTCACCTTGCCCAGGCCCCATCCGTGCGAATATTGAACGTCAGCCTGTTTATCGTCCTCTCGGACCAGCTCACCAAGCTCATGGTGAAAGGGACCAACATCCCGGCCCTCGGCATTCACTTCCCGGGGCTCCAGCTCGGGACGAGCCGGCCGATCATCGGCGATTTTCTCCGCCTGACCTATATCGAGAACCCGGGCATGGCGTTCGGAATCGACATCGGCGGGAAACTGTTTTTTTCGCTCTTCTCGATCGCGGCCAGCGTCGGGATCCTCCTCTATCTGTACCGCGCCCGCAACGAGAACCTGGCGTTCCGGATTGCGCTCGCGATGATCCTCGGCGGCGCGATCGGCAATCTCATCGACCGGGTCTTCTACGACTATCTGTTCAACGACGGGCAACTGTTCCACGGCAGGGTGGTCGATTTCATCGACGCGGATTTCTTCAACATCAATATTCTCGGCTTCAGGCTCTCCCGGTGGCCCGTCTTCAATATCGCCGACGCCTCGGTCACCTGCGGAGTTGTCCTGATGCTCTTTTCCCACAGGAAAGCGTACCTCGGCGGGGCGGGGGCGGCGGCGCAGACCGGCCCTCTGCCGGGTGAAACATCTTCCACCGGAGTTCTGCCGGCCGGTGTCGCGGCTCCCGATCCTTCCCAGTCGTCGGGCAGCGGCACATCCCCTCAATCGTAAGGAACGGGTTGTTGCGCGAGTTTGAAATCGTGGTCCCTCCCGGAAAGGTCAGGGAGCGGCTCGATGTCTATCTCACGCATCATGTGGAGAACGCGACCCGCTCCAAAGTCCAGCAGGCCGTCAAAGACGGGCATGTCCTGGTGAACGGGAAGCCGGCCAGGTCGAGCTACAAAATCTCTCCCGGGGATATCATCGGCGTCGCCCTTCCGGGTCCCGCGCCTCCGGACGTGGTTGCAGAGGATATTCCCCTCGAAATCTGCTTCGAAGACGACGATCTCCTCGTGGTGAACAAGCCGGCGGGGATGGTGACGCACCCCGCCTACGCCAACTACACCGGAACGCTCGTCAACGCCCTCCTCTACCATTGCCGGGACCGCCTCTCGACGCTGAACGATCCGGTCCGGCCCGGGATCGTGCACCGGCTCGACAAGGATACATCCGGGCTCCTCGTCGTCGCAAAAAACGACCGCGCGCACGCCCGCCTTGCGCTCCAATTCTCAAAACACTCCATTCACCGCGAGTACTGGGCCCTCGTCTGGGGCCGGTTTCCGCGCACGCTCCGGACCGGGATCATCGAGGCCGCGCTGGCGCGGAGCAAGTCCGATCGAAAAAAAGTGGCGGTGAACGCGGCGGGGAAAGCGGCCGTCACCGAGTACGAGGTGATCGAGGAGTTCGACTATTGCTCGCTGGTTCGCCTGAAACTGCGGACCGGCAGGACGCATCAGATCCGCGTCCATCTTCACCACATCGGGCATCCCGTGTTCGGAGATCCGACCTACGGGGGGAGGCGGATCGCCGCCGGCAAGACAGGCAAAAAACTGAAGGAGGAGATTCAGCACCTCCTGAAGATCATGAACCGGCAGGCGCTCCACGCCAAGACGCTCGGATTTATCCATCCGGCCACGAACAAAACGCTGAAATTTGAATCGGAACTGCCGCAGGATATGAAAGAGGTGCTTGAGGTTCTCAGAGGGAAGGAGGGGAGGTCTGAACTCTAACGGGAGCGGGCGCGGGTACGCCGCTCATTTTCTGAACCGTTCAAACATCACCGAAACCCCGACCGCGAGGACGACGCCGATAAAAAAGAGGAGGACTGGTATTGTCTTGCTGAGCATTTCTTCCGGCATAAAGACGACCCGATCGAGCGACGACTCCGAATGACTGACGAAACTGGTTTTTCCCCGCTTCCTCCTCCCTCAGGATGACAGGCACTTCCGGAAGATACTCGATCGGATCTGAAAACACAATAGCCCGGGCGTCCGCCTGTGACGGGCGCAACACGTTTTGAGCGGCGCTCATTCGACGGGCGCGAAGCGGGGTTCTATGTCGACCGGGATATCGGTCGACCTGTCGAGAATCGCTTGCATTTCAGGCCTGATGACGCCATAGGTGCCGAGCAGTTCCCTGGCCTTTTTGTAGCTCCCTTCCGCCTGGATCGTCATGATCAGGCCGGTGAGCTTTTCCACCCCTGCCCTGATCTTCTCGAAATCCACGCTGTAGGTCTTTGTCGCCGGGTCGTACGCAAATCCCCCTTCGTCGGTCAGGTAATTGAACTGTAGCGCGGTTCCCAGGCCGTGCGCTTCGTTCGTTCCGAACCGAACCGAGCGAAAAATGCTCGCGAGGTAGGTGACATACATCTGCCGCTCGAGGCTCTTCTCGAGGATGTTATTGTCGATGAGAAACTGGAGCGCAAAGAGGCCTGAAACGTCCGCTTTCGCCTCTTCGAGCGCGGACCCGAGCTCCTTCATCTCCTGCCGGACCGTGGTCTGCGCGCCGTCGACTGTGATCGTGTGCGGCCCGAGTCCGTGCATCAGCTCGTGGGCGAGGATGTGCGTGAAAAAGGGCTCAAAGGAGACGAGCGGGCCCTGTTTCGAGTCGATCGCGGAAAAGGCGATCGGTATGAGAACCTGGCTGAACTTCGCTTCCTGAACATTCTTGAGCAGGACGCGCTTGCTTCCCTTTTCCTTCACCACGCGCTCGTCATTCGGCAGGTTGAACGCGGCGGTTTGCACTCCCGCCTTTGCCTCGCCGCCGGTCGCAATCTCATCGACGACCCGTATCGGGGAAAGAGCGCCCAGGCTGGGATTCCGGTATCGCCTGTCGATGGGGAGGTGGTCCTCGATCTCCTGGAGATAGGAGGAGAACTTGACCAGTTTCGCGCTCTCCTCATCGTCGCGGATCGTAATGAATGCCTCGAACGCGGCCTTGTAATTGTACAGCTCGTCCATATACGTTTCGTAGGGCCCGATCGTCGGCTCGATCGGGCTATCGAGGTCCATCCAGGCGACGTCGCTCTGGTAGTAATCGTTGGTGAGGAAGGCGTTGGCGCGAAGGACGAGGTAGTTCCTGAGGCTCGCATTCTCGGTCAGGACGGCGGCGTCCCTGAGGAGCTGCGCAGCCGGCTCAAGAAACTCCCGGTACTCCTCGCTGTAGGGCCTTGGAAACAGCCTGCCGCGTTCGTCGCGGCGGATCGTCGTGAAAAAACCGGTTGCCCGCGATTGGGCCTCTTCGGAGAGAGGTCTCTGCCAGGAGTCGAACTCCTCTTTGGTCATCTCCTCCGGATAGAAATTGGCTCCCGGGGGTTTCACCGCCGGAACGTCTTCGACGAAGGGCGCGTCATGGTCCAGTTTCGACCAGGGACCCATGTTGATCCTGAAATAGTGGAGCCGCTCGATCCCCTCCGGAGAATCGTCGGCCTGAAGCCGGCGGAGAACGCTTTCGTTCCCGCTCCAGACCTGGCGGATGTAGATCGAGTCCATGAGCGAGGCCGCCTGGACGAGCTTGGAAAGCGCCTTCCGGTCGTTTGCCGAAAGCCCCGAAAGATTGCTCGAGATATCGGCCGGTACGAAGCGCTTGATCTGCGCCGCGAGCGTGGGTGGGGCCGGTCCTTTCCGGGCGCTGCAGGGGATGCTGAGTGAGAGGAGGCAAATCAAAATTCGGAATACCGGGTGCTTCAACATGTCGATCCTTTCGTCCAATGTGCCGGGTCTTTATTCAAACTGCTTCCTGAACTCCTGGAACTGCCGTTGGAGATCGTCGAGAAGCCGGTGAACCGTCTTCAGCTCTTCCTCGATCGCCGCGATCCGCGCATTTTCCGCCTGGACCTGGATCACCGCTCTTTCCGGATGCAGGGCGGGATGCGGGGCGGGATGAGTGGAATCCTTGGGAACCTCCGCAGGCACATCGCCTCCGAGGAGGTGAATGTATCGCACCTCTTTCTGGCCCGGCTGCCGCGGGAGCATCCGGGCGAGCGCGGGCCGGGTCTCGTTCTTCATCAACCCCTCAAGAGTCGCCTGAACTTCAGGAAGGCCGGCGAAGGGGTGCATTGGGCCCGCACGGGTCCGAAGTTCTCCAACGGTTTGAGGCCCGCGCAGCATCAGGAGCCCCATCACGGCCGTCTCGGCCGGGTTGAGTCCGTACGCCTCGATGATTTTGTGCCGGTACTTCGGAACGCGCATCCCCGCGCCCGTCACCGTGCTCACGAGCTTTTTCTCCCTGAGGCTCTCCAGGGCCCGGACAACCGTGGTATCGTCGTACGAGACGACAGGGTCCCGGTTATTCTTCTGGCAGCATGCGTTCGTGAGGGCGTTCAGGGTGAGGGGGTAGTACTCCGGCGTGGTGCTCTCTTTTTCGATCAGGGACCCGAGGATTCTCACCTCGATGTGGTTCAAATCCCCGGGTACCGGCTCCGCCGGTTCAGGTTTGCGGATCTGTTCGTCCAAGCTCGCTTTGCTCCGAAAAGGTGTGAATAATTATACGGAAAGGCGACGCGGGACGCAACTACCGATGGCTCGGGTTTGGTCGTTACGCGACCTGAAGGTCGCGGCTACCGATGCCTCGGGTTTGGTAGGCGCAGGCTTTAGCCTGCGTTCGTTCGGTTCGGCCTTTGAAATTGGGGCACCCCCCGGACGTTACTTTCCGGGCGTGTACTTGATAATTTCCGCGCGTTCGATGGTCATCATGCTGCCGCATCCGACCTTCTCGAAGAGCTCGTCGACGACCGGCAGAAAGTCCCTGATCTTCTCATCCGCGTCGACGATTTCGACCACGATCGGAAGGTCTTCCGAGAGCCTCAGGACTTTTGCGGAATGCAACACGCGGCTGTCCGCGCCGAACCCCTGGACCCCCCGCAGCACCGTGGCGCCCGCCAACCCGAGCTCGCGCGCCTTGAGCACCAGAACCTCATACAATGGGGTGTGCTGGTATTTATCCTTCTCGCCGAGGAAAATTCTCAGAAGTTTTCCTTCTCCGCTCAACTTCATCGTCCGTCTCCTTTGTCTTAGAACATTCTTCCAAGCACTGTCCCCGCATAGGTCGCGGCGAGACAGGTCACGAGCGTCGCGGAGACATTCACCGCTGCGTAAAAGTACTCCGCGCTCCGCATTAACTCCACGGTCTCATAGCTGAACGTCGAAAACGTCGTGAACCCGCCGAGGATTCCAACGGTCAGGAAGATCCGGAGGGAGGGGTTGCCCATGAATCGTTCTTCGAGGCTCGTCATCAGTAGCCCGATTAAAAGACAGCCAAGCGCATTGACCGCGAAGGTTCCGTACGGAAGCCCGCTCCCGCTCCAGCGCTGGACGGCTCCGTCCATCCAATAGCGGGATGCGGCGCCGACCCCTCCTCCGGCGAAGACAAGTACGATATTCAACACACGATGATCCTTTCGTCTGATCGCACAGAAACGAAACGACTCCTACGCCGCAGGCCGCTGCCTGTGAGTAGGAGTCATCAATCCCGCGACGGGGGATAGTTAAGGGCGAACTCCATCGCCGCCTGGAATATACGAAATGATGAGAGTCAATCAAACACCCACGCCTGTAATGCCGCATTTTCATCTTCTCTCGTCATCCCGACATGTTTTAGGTCGGGATCTCAATAAAAGAGTTGAAAGATGCTGACCAGGAGCATGTCAGCATGACGAGGTGGAGAGAGACGTTCGGCCAAATTGAGACACCACCCCCACGCCATGTAGTACTGTCTGAGATCTGTTGCCTTCTCGGATCGCGACCTGAAGGTCGCGCCTACCGATGCCTCGGGTTTGGTCGTTACGCGACCTGAAGGTCGCGCCTACCGATGCCTTGAGTTTGGTAGGCGCAGGCTTTAGCCTGCGTTTGTTCGATTCGGCGGCTAGGATTCAGGCGGCACCGCCAATTCTGTTACGGCACCGGACACGATCCGGTGAGGACCTGCCAGAGAAACGAGAAGATAATGATCAGAACGAAGCCAAGGAGAATCCGACGGAGCGCGCTCAACGCATCCTCTCCATCATCTGGTTCATGATTTCGCGGTGGGGGAGTGGCGACCAGCCATGCCCCTCGCCCGGGCCGTAGCGGATCCAACCCCCGTAGGGAGGGTCTGCCTTAGTGAGAAATTCATCCAGAAGATGAACCGCATTGTTGAGGAAGTAATTATCGGCGTCTCCCACCCAGATATGGAGCTTCCCTTTGAGTTTGGGCGCCAGCGTCTGCCAGTGATCCTGAAGCACAAGCCGGAGATCGTACTTCTTCCAGGAATTCCGGAGGGTCGTATCGATCGTACCTGTCTTCGGGTCCCAGAGCGGCGCGGGTGTTCCTGCCCTGCTCCGGGGGCTGTAGACGGCGTTCCACGAACCCCACTGTCCGCCAGACATGGTGTAGCTGTCGCCGGCACCCATCACATTTTCCATCCGCACTTCGTGCCTCATCGTCCAGAGAACCTCCCCGAGGGTGCTGCGCGCCGCCGGACGCTCGAACCCGGCTTTGTTGACGAAGGCGTTCGTATCTCCGTAGATGTCGATGAGCTGGTAGGCGCGAAAATCGACCGGGTCCGGAAACCCGGACCAGGTCCCGTTGAACGAATCCGGATAGAAGACCTGCAGCGCGAGCGAGACCCATCCCCCCGTCGATCCGCCGCTAAGGAACCGGGCGGAGGGCCGGCCGACGGCCCTGTACTTTCCTTCGATGTACGGAATCAACTCGCTGACGACCGCATCCCCGTATGGACCGTTGTTTTCCGAGTTCACCTGATAGCAGTCGCCCAGCGGACCGTCCCCGTCGAGCTGAAGGAAGATCATCCGCGGGGTGCTGTCCGAAAGCCACATTCTCTTAAAGTTCGTTCCCTCTTCCATCAGTCTGCCGGCGGTGTTGTAGGAATCGCCAAAACCTCCGATGTTCACCTCGACCGGATACTTTGCGGCCGTGTTGCGGCCGAAATCCCGGGGCAGTATGATCCCGGCGCGCAGGAAGATCGGCCTGCCGTGGAAGGCGCTCAACAGTTTTGACTGGAACTTCACATACTTCACGAGAGCGCTTTCTTCAGGGAGGCGCTCGGGCGGGATCTTCCCGGTGAGCACCAGCGGAACGGAACCGTTCCGCAACGGATCAAGGTGCAGTTTCTCGACCTTGCTGTAGAGATTGCCCGGAGCGTTCACCGACCTGAGTTCGAAGTTGTCATCGAACAGCGCCTGCACGAAATAGTCCCCCGTGGGGAGATCGGACAAGCGCTCGAGGGGAAAGAGGGCGGAATTCCGGTTGAGGACTCCGGGCACGCCGGAGGTGAAGTTCGCAAGATCCGTCGCAAGCACCAGGGGCGCGTCGATGTCTGTCGATCCGATGGTCGTTCTCGGTTCGGGATCGGCGGTGCGGGAGATGACCACGAAGAGACGGCCTCGTTGCGGAGCGGGAAGGATCCCGCGGGCGGAAGTCACGGTGAATTGCAAACCCGGTTCCTGGCTGAGGAGGCGGGACGCCGTGACGAGCAACCAGAGAAGTGTGGTGAGCGGCGATCGCCCCGCCCGGAGGGCGCGAAGGGACGAACGGATCACAATCGTTCCAGATTCTGTTCGAGTTTTGCGAGGTTCGCCTCGAAGTGCCCGAGCTTCTCGCGCTCCTTCGCCACGACTTCAGTCGGGGCCTTCCCGGCGAAGTTCGGATTGGAGAGCTTGTTCGTGATCGTGTCGATCATCCGCCGTGTGTGGGAGATCTCCTTCTCGAGACGGCCCCGCTCGGCCTCGAGATCGATGATCCCTTCAAGGGGTATGAAGATCTCGCCCCCTTCGACAACGGCGCTGGCCGCGTGGGCGGGCTTCTCTCCGTTTTTCAACTGCCGGATGTTGGTGACGCGCGCGAGGCGCTTGAAATACCCCTGATACTTCTCGAGGATCTTCTCGCGCGACTTCACCGGAAAATGGATGAAGAGCTCGATCTCCTTCGAAGGCGGTACGGCAAGTTCTCCGCGGATGTTCCGGACGCTGTTGACGGCGCTCTGAACAAACGCCATTTCGCTTTCGGTTTCGGTGTCGATCCAGCGCGAATCTTTCGCAGGGAATGGGGCGATCATGATGGACGCGCCCTGCGCCCGTGTCTCCAGATTCTGCCAGAGTTCCTCCGTCACGAACGGCATGAACGGATGCACCATCCGGAGCGCGTGTTCAAAGACCCCGATGGCCCGTGCAAGAACCACCTGCTTGACCTCCGCGGGCTCGTCGCCGTAGAGACGCCCTTTGATCATTTCGACGTACCAGTCGCAGAAATCGTGCCACACGAAATCATAGAGGAGCTTCGTCGCCTGATTGATGTCGAATTGCTCCAGCGATGTTTCGAGCTCGCCCGCGGTGGAATGAAGCCGGGAGAGCATCCAGCGGTCGGCAAGGTCGAGGAACTCTTCGGGGATCCCGCCCGCGGGATTCGCGCGGGTCGATGCGCCGATCTGTTCCCTGTTCATGAGGAGGAATCTTCCCGCATTCCAGATCTTGTTCGCGAAGTTCCTGCCGAGCTCGCATTTCTCGTTGGAGTAGAGGACGTCCTGACCGAGGGGAGCGAGATAGACGATCGTAAAGCGGAGGGCGTCGGCGCCGTACTGAGCGATGACGTCGAGCGGATCGGGCGAGTTGCCGAGCGACTTGCTCATCTTTCGGCCCCGCATGTCGCGTATGATGCTCGTGAAGTAGACGTCCCTGAACGGGACGATTTCACCGGCTCCCCGGCGCGCGGATCCGTCGGGGAGGGGGACCTCCTCCATCACCTCCAGGCCCGCCATGATCATGCGCGCCACCCAGAAGAAAATAATGTCCGGACCCGTTACAAGCGTGTCGGTCGGATAAAAATAGCGGAGGTCTTCGGTCCTGGCGGGCCACCCGAGCGTCGAGAAGGGCCAGAGCCAGGAGGAAAACCATGTGTCGAGCACGTCCTCGTCCTGCCGGAAATTGGACGACCCGCAATGAGGGCAGCGCTCCGGCTTCGTGGCCGAGACGACGGGCTCTCTGCATTCGAGCTTGCACGCATCGTCGCCGACGCAATACCAGACCGGGATGCGGTGGCCCCACCAGAGCTGCCGTGAAATGCACCAGTCGCGGATATTGGCCATCCAGAATTCGTACGTCTTCACCCAGTGCGCGGGGTGAAACCTGATGGTCCCGTCCAGCACGGCCTTGAGCGCCGGCTCCGCGAGGGGTTTCATCCTGACGAACCACTGTTCCGAAAGGTAGGGCTCTATGATCGTCTGGCACCGGTAGCACCTTCCGATCGTCTGAACGTGATCGTCGGTCTTCACGAGATAGCCCCCCGCGGTCAGGTCCTCGACGATCGCCTTGCGGGCGTCGAACCGGTCCATGCCCCGGTAGCGCTCCGGCGCCGCCTCGTTGATTGCGGCCGATTCGGTGAGGATGTTGATGAACGCGAGATTGTGGCGCTGGGCGACCTCGTAATCGTTCGGATCGTGGGCCGGAGTCATCTTCACCATCCCGGTGCCGAATTTCGGATCGACGTACTTATCGGCGATGATCGGCAGCTCGCGGCCGACGAGCGGAAGGATTGCGGTTTTCCCGATCAGGCCGCGGTACCGGGGGTCCTCCGGATGGACGGCGACCGCGGTGTCCCCGAGAATCGTTTCGGGGCGTGTCGTGGCGACGACCGCGTACTCTCCCGGCGATCCCTTCGCCGCGCCCTTCACCGGATACCGGATGAAGTAGAGCTTCCCCTGATGCTCGGAACGCTCCACCTCGTCGTCGCTGATCGCCGTGTGGTCCTTCGGGCACCAGTTCACGATATATTTTCCCCGGTAGATGAGTCCCTTCCGGTGCAACCGGATGAACATCTCGTCGACCGCGGCGGAAAGCCCCTCATCCATCGTGAAACGTTCGCGTTCCCAATCGCACGACGTGCCGAGCTTGCGCAACTGGCGGATGATCGTGCCGCCGTACTCGTGTTTCCAAGCCCAGACCCGGCGGAGGAATTCCTCCCTCCCGAGTTCGTGCCGGTTTTTTCCCTCCTTGCTCAGGGCCTTTTCGACGACGTTCTGTGTCGCGATGCCCGCATGGTCGGTGCCCGGCATCCAGAGCGTTTCGTACCCCCTCATGCGCTTCCACCGGATGAAGACATCCTGGATCGTATTGTTGAGCACGTGTCCCATCGTGAGGATCCCGGTGATATTGGGCGGGGGGATCACGATGGTATAGGGAGTCCGTGCCGGGTTCACCGTCGCATGAAAATAGCCGTTCGTTTCCCAGAACCGGTACCACCGGTCTTCCACATCCTGGGGGCTAAAGGCCTTGGATAATTCGGTCATTGCTTGAAGCGAAGTTGGGAGTCGGTCAGCGGACGGTGAAGGTCCGGGTGATTTGCGTCTGGTTCTGCATCCGGTCCTTCATGGTGATCTTCAGCGCGTGTTTACCGCGCTCGAGGCGGTCGTCGGCCTGATACCATGCGTCATGATGTTCTCCGTCGATTTCGGGGATGACGAGCCCGTCATCAATGTACACCTTAATTTCATCGGTATCAACGCCGGAGAGATTGTCCCGGTACCGGAACCGGACGGAGGGTTTTCCTCTGGGCGCGGAGACCCTCAAGCGCCCGAAGGTGGGGGGTTCGTCGTCGGCGAGCACGGCGAGTTCGCCGAGCGTCCGGGTGAGCGTGGTCGAGTACGAGGCGCCCCCGTCGTCCGGCTTGTCGGTCCGGAAGCCCCAGCCGCCGGTCGACCGGAAAAAGAGGCCCCGGTGGCTGCCAGGCGGGGCGGGCCCGGCGGGCACCGAAACCCGGATCCCGCGATTGAGCAGCCGGTCCTGCGGTTCGAGAATGTACACCGTCGAGTGCTCATAATTTTCTCCCGTCACCTGGAGGAGAAGCGGCTTGTAGACGGCGCCGGAATCGTAGGAAAACTTCAGGCCCGGGCCCTCGGCGGTGAAAGTGCCGCGCCGGTCCGCGGGCACCGGGTAGAGGGTAAACTCGTCCCTCGTGGTCTGGGCGTTGCCGTTCGTTTCGGATTGCACCGTGACGATCCGCCGGCCTTCGATATGGTCGGACGGAACGAACGCCCCGGTGTATTTCGTCAGGTCGGAGGCCCACATCGGGACTGTTTCGGCGGTCGATCCCTCCTGCACAGTCACCTGGGGAGTCGATGTGAACAGTCCCGCAGAGTTCAGCGTGAATTGAACGTAATCGTCCCGGATATCGGTCTTCAGGCTGACGCTCCGCGCGGAATCGCGCGGCTTGCGAAGCACGGCAAAGATCGGAGGAGTTTCGGAACCCAATTTCGTCTCGGCCACGATCCTCAGGAGATCGTACCGCTTCGTATCGATCGGGAGCTCGATGCCGGTGGCGTCTGCCTCAAAGCTGCCGCGCCTGATCGTATGTTCGGCCCACGAGGTGCCCGAGAGCTTCCTGCCCGCGACGTGAAACACCTGGATCAGATCGAGGTCCTTCCCGTTGAGAACCACCCCGTCGTCGTCGACGCTGCTGACCGCGATCACCGGGCGGTGGTTTACGAGCAGCGTCCCGCTGAGCGTCGTGTGATTCCCCTGAAAATCCGACGAGACGATCCGGTAGGAGTGGGGGCCTTCGCTCAGGAGTTCCCCGTGGATGACGCCGGTCCCTTCGGGCTGATGGTTGTAGAACGGAAGAGAATTTCCCGGCTCGATATAGAGCTTCTGAAACTTTCCCCAGCCCTGAAGAATCATCGGCAGGTCGTAATCGAGATCGATTTCCTTGGTCTCGTCGGCGGGGACCTGGTCGAGCGATTTCACGAACGTCAGACTGTCGTCCAGGTACAATTCCAGCCGGTGAATTCCCGCCCGGCTCCAGGTTCCCTCCGAGCGGTCGATCACGTCGATCCCGAGTCCGATTGTGCCGTGGACGATCAATTTCTGCGGCACCGTAAGGCCCGCCCGGGTGCGGGCGAACCTCCTCACGATTTTCGGCTGCGGAACCTTGTCGACGCTCGAGCTGTAGGTGAGCGGGGAGAGGAGCAGCCGGTGGACCACGGGGGGAAGCCTGTCCGGAACCAGGAATGCCCCGGATAGCATCGGGTTGACGGGATTGAGATCCCTGTCCCTGATTTCAAAGTGAAGGTGCGGAGGACCGAACCCTGTGTCCCCCGTGTACGCCACGACGTCCCCCTTCTCGACGGTAATCGCTCCGGAATCCGGCCTCAGATCGATGGAATACGTCCCCCGGCGGTACTGCTCCTGCCGGACAAGCTTGTTGAGTTCCGGGCTGAAGGTCTTGAGGTGCGCATAGGTGGTGAAAAAGCCGTCCCGATGCCTCAGGTAGAGCATCTTGCCGTACCCGTCCGGGGTGATCACGATGCGGTAGACATACCCGTCGCGCGCCGCGAACACCTTGTAACCGGTATGGCCGTGAGTGCTGACGTCGATGCCTCCGTGAAAGTGGCTCGACCGGTACTCCGCGAACGACGAAGTGACGCTGGTGCTCGCGTCGGTGGGCCAGATGTAGTCGCGCGGATCGACCTGAGGGCGCTCCTCCGGGTTCTGGAGTCCCTGAGGCGCCGGCGCGAGGCCGGGGGGAGGAGAGGCGGTGTGAGCGCCGCCGGGCTCGTGCGGGGCGGCCGCGCACGCGAAGAGAAGCAAGAACAAGGAGCCGAAGCGGACCATTCGGGCGGAGGTCAACTTACGCGTTCCTGACAGGGTGGGAGATCCGCGCGAACCCGGTCAATTCCGCCTCGACGACGTCTCCATGCCTTACCGCTCCGACCCCCTCGGGCGTGCCGGTGAAGATCAGGTCGCCGGGTTCGATCGTGAAGATGGAGGAGATATATTCGATGACTACATCGATGCGGGAGATCATCGAACCGGTGGAAGCCCGTTGCCTCACCGAGCCGTTGACTCTGCAGCAGATGGTCTGCGCGTGCGGGTCCCCGAGACGGTCGGGGGGAATGAACTCCGAGACGGGGGCGGAGGTGTCAAATCCCTTGGCGACGCTCCACGGGAGCCCCCGCTGTTTGGCCTCCTCCTGGACGTCGCGCAGTGTCATGTCGAGTCCCACGCCGTATCCGAGCACGTGGCTGTAAGCGGCGCTCCGCGCGATCCGTTTTCCGCCTCTCCCTATCGCGACGACCAGCTCGACCTCATGGTGCGTTTCCCGGGAGATGGAGGGGATGACGATGGTTTCGCCGTCATGGATGAGGGCGGCACGGGGCTTGAGAAACACGATGGGGGTCTGCGTGATCTCAGCCTGCATTTCGCGCGCATGCTCGGCATAGTTTCTGCCCAGGCAAAATATGGTGCCAACCGGCAGCGAATCCTCATGTCCCCGAAGCGTGATCGTATGCATGAATCTGCCGAAAATATAGGGATAAATCGCCAGTTCCGCAATACTTTTCGCCGCCGTGCCAGAGGTCACAACCGGTTTATTTTTGTGTCCGATTATCACTATATTGTGCGCCGTTCATGAACTGAAGGTCGGACACGAGGGTGACGAAATCATACAACGAGGCAGGGGTAGGGATCAAGGCCGGCGAGGATCTCGTCCGCGACATCAGGGAAAAAGTACGCTCGACGTTTTCCGAGTCTGTCCTGGGAGATATCGGCGGGTTCGGGGCCCTGTATGACGCCGGGTTCGGCGGCCTTAAAGAGCCTGTCCTCGTCTCGAGCGTGGACGGGGTCGGCACCAAACTCAAGGTGGCATTCCTGATGGACAAGCACGACACCGTAGGGCAAGATCTCGTCAACCATTGCGTCAACGATATCGCGGTCTGCGGCGCCCGTCCCCTGTTTTTTCTCGACTATTTCGCGACGGGTAGATTGCTCCCGGCCGTCGCGAAGCAGGTGATCGGCGGAATGGTGAAGGCATGCCGTGAGAACTCGTGCGCGCTCGTCGGCGGGGAGACCGCCGAGATGCCCGGCTTTTATCGCGAGAACGAATACGATCTCGCAGGCATGATCGTGGGAGTCGCGGAAAAAGGCGAACTCTACGATAAGCAGAACGTTCGCGCCGGGGATTCCCTGATCGGGCTTCCGTCGACGGGGCTCCATACCAACGGTTTTTCTCTCGCCCGGGCCGTTCTGTTCGAGAAGTTCGAGGTGGAAGACTTTATCGACGAACTCGGAATGAGGCTCGGCGAATCGCTTCTCGCAGTCCATCGCTCCTACCTGAAGGCGATCCGGGCCCTCTCGGGAAAGCCGGAGGTGCATGGCATCGCTCACGTGACCGGGGGCGGAATTTCCGGAAACACGTCGAGGGTCATTCCCCGGAACCTCGGGCTCAAAATCGATTGGAAGCGATGGCCGAGGCCCGCGATTTTCGGATTGATCCAGAAGGAGGGGCGGGTGCCGGAAAAAGAAATGCGGGCGACGTTCAATCTGGGCGCCGGATTGGTCATTATCGCCTCGAAGGCCGGAACCGATCGCGTCATGAAGACGCTCCGGGCGGCCGGGGAAATCCCGTTTCTCCTCGGCGAGGTGTGCAAGGCCTGAACCGACTGAATACTAACCGCCGGAACCATTGTGGAACAGAGAATGTCATTTGAACACGCCAGCAGGCGACAGCCCGGCCGGGATCCCGGCCCGGGGCTGGAACAGTTCGTGGATGAATTGACGCTCGCGGAACGTTTGTCGACGCTGCACGACGTCGCACTCATGATCGACGAAGGGGAAAGCGTGGAGGAGATCCTCTCCCTTGTGCGCGCCGAGGCGAGGTGGCTGATGGGATTTCACTCCTGCTTCATCGCGCTTCTGAACCGCGCACGGACCCACTACGTCGTCAGGTCTCTTTCGACCGTGGCCGACGCGGCGGATCTCAACCACAAGCATTTCAGCATCGAGGAGGGCATTCCGGGGATGGTGATGAAGAGCCGGATGCCGTTCAGGTCTGGAGTCCAGACCGTCCGTGCGTTCAGCCCGGCCTTGGAAGGGAGGCTCGAAGACCTCGGCATTCAGTCGATTCTTGCGGTTCCGATGCAGACCGGGAGCGAAACGATCGGCTGCATCGTCTTTGGATCCGCGGACCAGGCGGGATACACGGAGGAGGATCTCGCGATCGCGCGTGTCTTCGCCCACCACTGCGCCGTGTCGCTCAAGAATTCGACCATCTTCGAAGACGCGGGGAAACGGATTTCCCAGATAGAGCTGATCAACGAGATCACCCACCGCCTCCGATCGATGCTGGACCGTGAAGAGCTCCTCCGGGTGGCGGCGGAAGCGATTCAAAAAACGTTCAACTATTGCGACGTGGCGATCTTCCTGCTCGATGAGGAGAGGAGGCACCTCGTGCTCGAGGCCCATTCCGGAAGCCATGGCGACGTTCTCCCCCCCGGATACCTGCAGGACCTCGAAGCCGGAATCGCCGGATGGGTCGTGTCGCACGACGAGAAGGTGCTCTGCAACGACGTGTCGCAGGATCCCCGGTACATCTCGCCCGCGAGCCCTGAAACGAAGTCGGAGCTGGCGATCCCCATCAGGGTGGAGGGGCTGGTCGCCGGCGTGCTGAACGTGGAAGACCGGAAGCTCCACGCGTTCGACGAGACCGACGCGGTGGTCCTGGAGACGCTCTGCGAGCAGCTCGGGAGCGCGCTCAAGAACGCGCGCCTCTACGAGGATGTCCAGCGGACGAACGTGAAGCTGGTCGATCTGGATAAGATGAAATCGGAATTCCTCGGAATCGTTTCACACGATTTCCGTTCCCCTCTCTCGAGCATCATCCTGGCGGGAAAAGCCCTGCTGAAGCATGAAGACGTCCAGAAGGTGAAGCGGTTCAAGGATTATCTTCAGATCATCGTCGACCAGGCCAACAAGCTGAACCAGCTTGCGGAGGACACCCTCTCGATCACGAAGATCGAGTCCGGCAAGCTGAGTTACGAGTTCAAGGTCGTGAACGTGGAGCGCCTCATCCAGGACGCGATCTCGATGATCCGGATTTCGAGCCGGCACACGATCTCGTTCGAGGTCGAACCGAACGTCCTCTTCATCAAAGCGGACCAGGCGAAGCTGAGGCAGGTGGTGCAGAACCTGATCGGCAACGCCGTGAAGTATTCGCCGCGCGGCGGCGCGATTTCCGTTTCGGCGCGCGAACACGAGACGGATCAGATGCTCCTCAGGGTCTCGGACGAAGGAATCGGCATCCCGGCGGAGAAACTCGATTCTCTCTTCAGGAAATTCTCGCGGGTCGACACCGGCGAAGGGAGCCAGATCAAAGGCGCGGGGCTCGGGCTCTGGATTTGCAAGGAAGTCGTCGAGGCGCACGGCGGGACGATCTGGGTCGAGAGCGAGGTCGGCAAGGGGACGAGCATCCTCTTCACCATTAAGAAGGCGCCGTAGCCCGAGGCATCGGTAGCCGCAAGCTTTAGCTTGCGGGATTCCGGAAAGCAACGAACCCAGCCGTCATCAAATTGCTCACTTGCGTGCGGTTCGATCTTCCCGCTGCAGTTCCTCCAGGCGCCCGATCACCTTTTCGTTGAACTCCTTCCAGCCGGGCAGGTCGGCCCGGTAGTACTCCAGTTCGCTTTGCATCTGCCCGCGGGTCACCCCGTAGGAGGCGCAGACGCTGTCGGTTCTTCCGATCACCGCCACCGAGTCGGCTCCCCGTATTCGCCCCTCTTCCTGGATGACAAGGATGCGCGCATAGAGATCGACCATCTTCGCTTCCGGAACAGCGCGTGCGGGTGCGCGCACGCCGGAACAGGAGAGGCCGGTGAGTATTGCGACGCAGACCGGGATCAGCAGGGGCAGGACAAATTTGGGAGGCATGGGCATCAGTGTAGCAATAAGCTCCCGGAAATGCAATCCTGCGACGCTACCGGGGCCTCGGTGGTGTCTCAATTTGGCCAAACGTCCCTCCACCTCGTCATGCTGACATGCTCCTGGTCAGCATCTTTCAACTCTTATAAAGATCCCGACCTAAAACATGTCGGGATGACGAGATAAGATGAAACTGCGGCACTACCGGACGCCCCGTTACCTTGACTTTCAGCCGTCTTCTTCGTATCTTTTCACGGTTCCTCAGCGATTTCAGGTTCCTATTTCACCACCAGGAGATGTATGGCTACGACGACGGATTTTCGGCCGGGCATGGCGATTCGCATGGATGGAAACTTGTGGACGGTAGTCGAGTTCCAACATGTGAATCCCGGCAACTGGCGTGCCTTCGTGCGTGCGAAGCTCAAGAGCCTGAAATCCGGAAAGGTGATCGAAACGCGGTTCCGCGCCGGAGAAGCGGTCGATGCGGTCCGGATCGACACGAAGGAGTTCCAGTACCTCTATCACGACGGGTCCGGCCTTGTCTTCATGGATAAGGAGACATACGACCAGATCAGCGTTCCGGATGAAACCGTGGGTGAAGGAGCTCGCTTTCTCAAGGAAGGCGAAAGCGTCGATATCATGTTCAACGGGAGTGAAGTGATTTCTCTTGAAATCCCGATCACCGTCGAATTGAAGGTGCTCGAGACTCCTCCGGGTGTACGCGGCGACACGGCAACGGGAGCCCAGAAACCCGCGAAAGTTGAGACCGGCGCGACTGTCAATGTCCCCCTCTTCATTAACGAAGGAGACAAGATCAAAGTCGACACACGGTCGGGCAACTACATCGAACGCGTCAAGGCCGACTGAGTTTCCGGCCGGCTTCCGACAGGGATATCTCCACTCCATCAGTTCACAACCGCAGGATCCGCTTGTCCATCATTTTCCACCGGTGACGCAATGGACTTGGCCCTTTTGAAAAGATTGGTCCGTATCGTCGAGCGAAGCAGCGTGGATGAGATCGAAGTTGAGGAGGAGGGGCTCCGGATACGAGTAGCGAAGAATTCCCATAACAATTCGGCGCCTCCGGCAGCGCTGCCGGCCGCCGCGATCGCGGCCCCTGCCCTCGACGGGCACGCCGGCGCGGAAGCCCCCGCCCCGGCCGCCAGGGCGGAGGAAACCCACCATCAGATACGGTCACCCATCGTAGGAACCTTTTACCGGGCTCCGGCCCCCGACGCCGATCCCTACGTCGAGGTCGGCGGTATCGTGCAGCCGAAGACCGTGCTCTGCATCATCGAAGCCATGAAGCTTATGAACGAGATCGAATCGGACGTGTCCGGGCGGATCGTCAAGATCCTTGTGGAGAACGGGCAGGCAGTCGAGTACAACCAACCCCTCTTCCTGCTCGAACCCGCGTGAGAACCCCTCTCCCCGCCTCGCTCCGTCCGGAGCGGACCACTCGTCCGTAGGACCGGTGCCTCGTGTTCAATAAAGTCCTCATAGCCAACAGGGGCGAGATTGCGCTCCGGGTCATCAGGGTGTGCCGCGAACTCGGCGTCAAAACCGTTGCCGTGTATTCCGAGGCCGACCGTCTCTCGCTCCACGTGAAGTTCGCCGACGAGGCAGTCTGCATCGGCCCGCCTCCCAGCAGGGAGAGTTACCTCCACATCCCCCGCATCATTTCCGCCGCAGAAATCACCAACGCGGACGCGATCCATCCCGGCTACGGATTCCTCGCGGAGAATTCGCAGTTCGCCGAGATCTGTGAGTCGTCCGGGTTGAAGTTTATCGGACCCTCGCCGGACGCGATCACCGCGATGGGGGACAAGTCGCTTGCCAAAGAGACGATGCGCAAGGCCGGAGTCCCCGTCATCCCCGGCAGCGAGGGGGTCGTGAAGGAGTTGAAAGAGGGGCTCGAGGTCGCGACCGCGGTCGGATTTCCGGTGATGATCAAGGCCTCCGCCGGGGGCGGAGGGAAGGGGCTCCGCATCGCCCGCGATCCCGTGGAGTTTGAAAAAGCGTTCCAGATGGCGAGCACGGAGGCCGGCTCCTCGTTCGGAAACGCCGATCTCTACATCGAGAAGTTTGTGGAAAACCCGAGGCACATCGAGATCCAGGTGTTCGGCGACCGGTTCGGCAACGTCGTCCACCTGAACGAACGCGATTGCACGATCCAGAGGCGGCACCAGAAGCTGGTCGAGGAATCGCCCTCTCCGGTCGTCGACCCTGATCTGAGGGAGAGGATGGGCGCGGCCGCCGTTAAAGGGGCGAAGAGCGTGAAGTACGAGGGCGCGGGAACGATCGAATTTCTTCTCGATCACGACCGGAATTTCTATTTCATGGAAATGAACACCAGGATCCAGGTGGAACACCCCGTGACGGAGCTGGTGACCGGTTTCGACCTGATCCGCCTCCAGTTGCAGGTTGCGGCCGGGGAGAGGATCCGCAAGAAAGAGTTCAAGCCCCGCGGGCACGCGATGGAATGCAGGATCAACGCCGAGGATCCCGACCACGAGTTCCGGCCGTCCCCCGGGGAGCTGAAGAGCTTCCACCTGCCCGGAGGCTACGGCGTCAGGGTCGATACCCATTGCTACGCCGGGTACCATGTCCCCCCGTTCTACGATTCGCTGATCGCAAAGCTGATCGTATTTGCTCCGACCCGCGCGGAGGCCGTTCAGAAAATGTCCGGCGCCCTGGAGGAGTTCACCGTCGAGGGGATCCACACCACGATCCCGTTCCACCGGCGCGTCATGAAAAACGAGGTGTTCAAGAGCGGCAATTACGACACCGGGTTCCTGGAGCAGCACTACTACCGCGACTAGCCCGGACGAGTAGCACTGACGACCACCAACCACGAGAACATGCAATGACATTTCCCGAGCAATTGAAGTACACCAAAGATCATGAATGGATCCGTCTCGACAACGGCATCGGAACCGTCGGGATCACCGACTACGCTCAGGGTGAGTTGGGAGATATCGTGTTCGTCGAGCTTCCCGCCAAAGGGAGGAAGTTGAAGCAGGGGGAAAGCTTCGGAACGATCGAGGCGGTCAAGGCGGTCTCCGACCTGTTCGCCCCCGTCTCCGGAGAGGTCGAGGAGGTGAACGCCGAGCTCGAAAAATCACCCGAGCTGATCAACAAGGATCCGTACGACGGCGGCTGGATCATGAAGGTCCGGATCGCAGTGAAGGGTGATGTCGACAAGTTGCTCGGGTCCGGAGAGTACCGCGCGTTGATCGGCAAGTAATCCCGCCCCCGTTTTTCCATGAATCGCACTCAACTCTCTCTCGGCCGCCCGTTTGCAGGGCGCCACATCGGGCCCTCGGCTGAAGAAATCCGGCTGATGATCGAAGAGATCGGATTCTCTTCGCTCGAAGAATTCATTAAGAGCGCTGTCCCGTCCCAGATCCGAACCCGATCGCCGCTCCGGCTCGACCCCGCCCGTTCCGAGGAACAAATCCTGGCCGAGCTCACGGAAATCGCATCGATGAACAAGATCTACCGGTCGCTCATCGGGATGGGGTATTCCGACACGGTCACTCCCACTGTCATTCGGAGAAACATTCTCGAGAATCCGGGCTGGTACACGGCCTACACTCCCTACCAGTCGGAAATTGCGCAGGGACGTCTGGAAGCCCTCCTGAATTTTCAGACCGTCGTCTCCGATCTTACAGGGCTTCCGATCGCCAACGCCTCACTGCTCGATGAGGCGACCGCCGCGGCGGAGGCGATGAGGATGTTTCATGCGTTCAAGGGCCTCTCGACGGGAGGGACCTTCTTCGTATCCGATTCCTGCCATCCTCAGACGATCGGGGTGATCCGGACCCGGGCGCGTCCGCTGGGAATCACGGTCGTCGTGGGCGATTTCAATACGTTCGAATTTTCAGACTCGGTGTTCGGCGCCCTCGTGCAGTACCCGGCGACAGACGGCGCGGTCTACGACTACCGGCCGTTTTGTGAGCGCGCCCACCGCTCCGGGGCGCACGTGGTGGCGGCTGCCGATCTTCTGAGCCTCGCCCTTATCACCCCCCCGGGCGAATTTGGGGCCGACGCTGCCGTCGGGAACACACAGCGCTTCGGCGTCCCGCTCGGCTTTGGCGGCCCGCACGCGGCGTTCTTCGCGACGAAAGACGAGTTCAAGCGGCTGACACCCGGCCGGCTGATCGGCGTCTCGGTAGACTCCCTCGGAATGCCGGCGCTTCGGATGGCGCTCCAAACGCGCGAACAGCACATCCGCCGGGAAAAGGCGACCTCCAATATCTGCACGGCACAGGTTCTTCTCGCGGTCATGGCGGGCATGTACGCGGTTTACCACGGCCCCGCCGGCCTTCGGGGGATCGCCCGCAGGATCCATCATCTGACAAAGAGCCTCTCCGAAGGGTTGAAACGCCTCGGTTACACGCTCAAGCATGACGATTTCTTCGATACCATCAGTGGCGAAGCAGACGAGAGCCTGATGCACTACCTCGAAGCGGCGCTTCACTCGGAGAAGATCAACATCCGTTGGTACGACGACCGGTCGTTCGGGATCTCGCTCGACGAACGCTCTTCGGCGGCGGAAGTGGAAACACTCCTCGAGGTTTTCTCCCACAACAGGAGGGGTACGGTTGACGCCGGAGAACTTTTCAAACGTACGGCGCCCGAATACGAGGGAGCCCTGCGGAGAGAGTCGGAATTCCTGACCCACCCGGTGTTTCATGTCCATCATTCGGAGACGCAGGTCCTCCGTTACATCCGGTCGCTTGAACAGAAGGACCTTTCCCTGACGACGAGCATGATCCCGCTCGGGTCCTGCACGATGAAGCTGAACGCAACGACCGAGCTGCTCCCGGTCACCTGGCCGGAGTTCAGCGCGCTTCACCCCTTCGCGCCTATGGACCAGACCGCGGGGTATCTGGAACTCTTCAGCCGGCTGGAAGCCCAGCTCGGTGAGATGACCGGTTTCCCCGCAATCTCCCTCCAACCGAATTCGGGCGCCCAGGGGGAGTACACCGGCCTCCTGGTGATCCGGGCGTATCACGAGTCCCGCGGAGAGGGGGGACGCAACGTCTGCCTGATCCCCGCTTCCGCCCACGGCACCAACCCTGCGAGCGCGGTGATGGCCGGCATGCGGGTGATCGTCGTCCAATCGCGGGAGGACGGGACCATCGACATCGAAGATCTGAAACAGAAAGCCGCCGATCACAAAGCCGACCTCGGCGCCCTGATGGTGACATATCCTTCGACACACGGGGTGTTCGAAGAGGGGATCAGGGAGATTTGCGACATCGTTCACAAGAACGGCGGCATGGTTTACATGGACGGCGCGAACCTGAACGCGCAGGTGGGCCTCTGCCGTCCGGCGGAACTCGGAGCCGACGTCTGCCACCTCAATCTTCACAAGACTTTTTGCATCCCGCACGGCGGGGGCGGCCCGGGCATGGGGCCGATCGGCGTCGTGGAAAAACTCGCGCCCTTTCTTCCGTCGCATCCCGTCGTTGAAGTCGGGGGAGCGCGCGCGATCGGGCCGGTTTCGGCCGCTCCGTGGGGAAGCGCGGGAATCCTGGTGATCTCCTGGGCGTACATCGCGATGATGGGCGCAGAGGGGTTGACCGAGGCGACCTCCATCGCCATCCTGAACGCGAACTATATGGCGAAGCGCCTGCAGGACCATTATCCGATCCTCTACCGCGGCGGCGCGGGGACGGTGGCCCACGAATTCATCCTCGACGCGCGCCAGCTCAAGGCGACCGCCGGCGTCGAGGCGGAGGACATCGCGAAGCGCTTGATGGATTACGGATTTCACGCCCCCACCGTCTCGTTCCCGGTGGCGGGGACGCTGATGATCGAGCCGACGGAGAGCGAAGACAAGGGGGAGCTCGACCGGTACTGCGAGGCGTTGATCGATATCCGCCGCGAGATTGAGGAGATCGAGCGGGGGAGTGCCGACAAGATCGACAACCTGCTCAAGAACGCGCCCCATACGGCGGGGATGATCGCGGCGGATGATTGGAAGCATCCCTATTCGCGCGAACGGGCGGCATTCCCGGCGCCCTGGACCCGGCAGAGAAAGTTCTGGCCGGCGGTCGGCAGGGTGAACAGCGCGTACGGAGACCGCCACCTTGTCTGCACCTGTCCTCCGGTGGAAGAGTACATCGAAGTGGAGCATTGAGTCCGGCCCGGCCCAGGCGGATTCTCCCCGTTCTCGTTCTCTCCCAATTCTTCGGGACGTCACTCTGGTTTGCGAGCAATGCGGTCCTGCCGGACCTCCAGCGGCACCTGGGGATCGGCGGCGACCTCCTTGGCGTCACGACCTCCGCCCTGCAGTTCGGTTTTATCATCGGCACATTTTTCTTTTCGCTTGCCTCCCTCCCCGACCGGGTCTCGCCCAGGACTCTCTTCAGCATCTGCTCCTTTTCCGGCGCGCTTTTCAATCTTGCCCTTCTCTTTTCGCCGGGCGGGCTTCCTTCTGTCATCCTCTTGCGCTTTCTCACCGGCGTCGCTCTTGCCGGCATTTACCCGGTGGGTATGAAGATCGCCGCCGGGTGGTACCGCGAGGGGCTGGGCAACGCGCTCGGCCTGCTCGTCGGCGCGCTCGTGCTCGGGACGTCGTTCCCCCATTTGATCCGGAGTAGCGGCGGGACGATCCCGTGGCAAATCGTGCTCGTCTCCGTATCGGCGGCGGCTGCCATGGGGGGAATCCTGATGGAGGTGCTGGTCCGGGACGGGCCCTACGATACCCGGGGAGCCAGATTCGACCCGGGATCCCTGCGCGTGATATTTCGATCGAAGAAGCTCCGTTCGTCGGCGTTCGGGTACTTCGGCCACATGTGGGAGCTTTATGCGTTCTACGCTTTTCTGCCTCTGGTGCTTGCGGCATACCGGACTGGAGGAACAGGCATCAACGCCTCATTCTGGTCGTTCGCAGTCATCGCGGCCGGGAGTATCGGGTGCGCCGCCGGCGGATTCCTCTCGGCCCGGTGGGGGAGCGCGAAGGTGGCATGGGTTCAGCTCTCCGTCTCAGCGGCGTGCTGCCTTTTCTCTTCCTTCTTCTTCGGGCTGGCGGAAGGATGGTTTCTCGCGCTCATGCTTCTCTGGGGGATGACGGTCGTCGGAGACTCCCCCCAATTCTCCGCCCTTGTCGCGAGGCATGCGCCCGAGGGCCTGACCGGGTCCGCGCTCACGATCGTAACCTCGATCGGTTTTTCGATCACGATCGTCAGCATCGAACTTCTCTCGTACCTTTCATCATCGGTGCCGGCGGAGTACCTGTATTCATTTCTTGCGGCGGGTCCAGTCATCGGATTGATTTCTGCCCGCCGGCTCGCATGGGATGATCCTGCGACCTGATGGTCGCGCGCCTATCCTCGTTCCCACGCTCCGCGTGGGAACGCATCCCGCGGCGCTCTGCGCCGCAACCCGGCCGGGACCGGTAGCCGCAGGCTTTAGCCTGCGTTTGTTCGGTTTTGTTCCTCGTTCCCACGCTCTGCGTGGGAACGCATACCGCGGCGCTCTGCGCCGCAACCCCGTTGGGACCGGTAGGCGCAGGCTTTAGGCCGCGGTGGAAACTCGCCGGTGTTTTCCGTATACTGAGACTACTTTCAACGCAATGCGCCACCCGGAGATCATACTCGTCCTCGATTTTGGTGCCCAGTACTCGCAGCTCATCGCGCGGCGGGTCCGGGAACTCGGAGTCTATTCGGAACTTCAACCGTTCGATCTTTCCGAAGAGAAAATCCGCAGCATGCACCCGAAAGGCATCATCCTCTCCGGCGGCCCCTCCAGCGTCTACGCGGATGACGCGCCCCATCCGGCGCCGGGGTTGTTCGAGCTCGGCATCCCCGTCCTCGGGATTTGCTACGGTCTCCAGGTGATCGCGCAGAATCTCGGAGGGCAGGTGGATCCTGCCGCGCGAAGGGAGTTTGGAGCCGCTGAACTTGTGATCGACAGGCCGGGAGAGCTCTTCGAGGGGATCCCGAACGAACAAAATGGAAAAGGGGGTCCCCCCGCGACCCGGGTCTGGATGAGCCACGCAGATCACCTCGTGAAGATGCCTCCGGGGTTTGAATGCCTCGCCCATTCGAACGGTTCCCCCATCTGCGCGATCGGAAACAGCGAGCGGAAGATCTATGGAGTGCAGTTCCATCCGGAGGTCGAGCACACCGTCAAGGGGAGGGAAATCATCCGGAATTTCGTCTTCGGGATTTGCGGCTGTTCCGGCGGGTGGAACCCGGGCTCGATCATAGAAGAATCAATCCGGGATATCCGGGCGGCGACGGGGGATCGCAACGTGATTTGCGCGCTGAGCGGAGGGGTCGATTCCTCCGTCCTTGCCGTCCTGCTTCACCGGGCGATCGGGGACCGGCTCTATTGCATTCATATCGACAACGGCCTCATGAGGGCGGGAGAGAGCGAGCTGGTCCTCAAGGTCTACCGTGACAGCTACCATTTCCGTCTCGACTACGTGGACGCGACAGAGAGATTTCTCGGGGAGTTGAAGGGAGTCACCGACCCCGAACAGAAACGGAAGATCATCGGAAAGACGTTTATCGAGGTCTTCGAGCAGGAGGCGCGCACGATCGGAGATGTCGGCTTTCTGGGCCAGGGCACGCTCTACCCCGACGTCATCGAGTCCACTTCCTTCCGCGGGCCCTCCCACACGATCAAGACGCACCACAATGTCGGAGGCCTCCCCGCAAAGATGAACCTCGGTTTGATTGAGCCGTTCCGCGAGTTGTTCAAGGATGAGGTTCGGGCGGTGGGGAGGGAACTGGGACTTCCCTCTGAATTGATCGGACGGCATCCGTTCCCCGGTCCCGGGCTGGCGGTGAGGATCATCGGGGAGGTGACGCCGGAAGATTTGGAAATCCTACGGGCCGCCGACAAGATCTTTGTGGACGAAGTGCGGCTCTCGGGGCTCTATGATACCCTCTGGCAGGCCTTCGCAGTGCTCCTGCCGGTACAGACGGTCGGCGTGATGGGCGACCAGCGCACCTATGAGCGTGTCGTGGCCCTCCGGGCGGTGACGAGCCAGGACGGGATGACTGCCGGATGGGCTCCGCTTCCTCACGATCTCCTTGCGCGGGCTTCCAGCCGGATTGTGAACGAAGTCAGGGGGGTGAACCGGATCGTCTACGATATCAGTTCGAAACCCCCCTCGACCATCGAATGGGAGTGAGCCAGTCACGCGACCTGAAGGTCGCGCCTACCGAACGAGCAACATCTTCCTCACCTGGATAAACGACCTGGAGTGTTCTGAGCTCCCCGTCGCCTCCAGCCGGTAAAAATAGACACCGCTTGCCAGCCCTGTTCCGTTCCAAACCACCGACTTGAATCCCGCTTCCTCTGATCCGTTCACGGGCACAGCGACTTGCCGGCCGATCGGATCGTAGATTCTGAGGATCACCCTGCTCGCGACGGGCAACTGATACTCTATCACTGTCGCCGGATTGAACGGATTCGGGTAATTCTGAAGAAGAGCAAATTCCTTCGGAAGTTCTCTGCCGGCCGTCGAAGAAAGGAGAAGACGAGGAAGCGTTCCCGCATCCGCAAGCTCGGCTTTGCCGCTTCCGGCGAGGCTTACATTTTTTCCATCAAGCTGCAAGACCGGATGGAGGGACTGGTCTGAGATCGTCCAGCTCACCGCAACCGGATAGTTCGCCGATGAGACCAGGATCGGGAGAGTCTTCTCGTGCTGAGGCTCGCCGACCTCCAGCATCCGTTGAGTTGAAAAACGGACGTCGAACGCGCCCTCGGGTCCTACGGGCGGTAGCTCGAATTGCCGCATGTCAAGATTCCCCCCGGAGCCGAAATACAAGCGCTGTTCGCTTCCCGCAGCATCCCGGAACACGACTGAATTGAAACGGTTCAGGAGGGAAGAAGGCGGGGAGGCCTTTGCGTTACCCGTCACGGCAGAGAGAATCAACTGGCCCGGACCGCTTGCCTTCACCCAATAGGCACGGAGCGGCCTGAGGCTGTCGGCGACGCGGTATCCGCCGGCGTAATCGAAGAAGCGGCTTGTGACGATACCCGGAGGAATCGAAGCCACCGAGGTGGCGCGAATCGGATAACTCAATGCACCGATCATATTCCATCCCGCAGCCAGAGCAAGCGTATCCTCTTCGACTTCGGCGCCGACGATCTGCACGTGCTTCGGGGAAGGATATCTCAGCCAGTAACCTCTCCCCATTGTCAGATGCGGTTCGACCGCATATCCCGCGTCGTATGAGAATGCCGGCGAAGATGCACCGGGAAAGAGCGAGTCCTTGAGATCGTTATCTGCCAGAAGCGGCACGGAAACCATGTTCCATTTTTCCGGCAGGCTGTCGACTATGCACGGTCCGCGCAGGAGCTGCAACGTCGTTTCATTGGTCCCCGGCGGCACCTCGGATTGGTCATAGTCAAGCTGAACCGTTGAAGTCGCCCCGCCCCCGCCTGAAGATTTGAGAACGTATTCGCGGTTGACGACGGCTACCCCGAGGGCAGAGTTGGGCTGTGGGACACCAACAGCCCATTTGGAGAAATGCGTTACGGATCCCGCCTTGACGGCGTTTCCCGCCGTATCGTTCGCACCGCCCACCACGAGCCAGTTGAGACGGAAGGAGGGAGGCGCCGTATCCGGCAGCGTCGTCACAGTCATGTCGGTCGGGTAGGTCCCTGTCCCGTCGAATTTGATGAACGACTTGGGTGACTCAAACCGGTACGCGGTGGTTTCAGCCTGCAGGATCGCCCGCTTGATCGAACCGGCCGGAACCGTCCCGTTGCCGGTCAGCGCGCCGGGCGACGAGTCGGTGATGGTAATTGTATCCTCCAGCCGTTGCTTGAGAGAATAATCGAGTGTCAATTGGTGCGCAACCGTAATATTTCCGATCGAGATAAGGCTGTCGCCCTCGATCTGAAGGTCGTAAAAGTTGGTTCCCCCCGCGGTCTTTGCCTCGGTGCTCATGATGACCTTCGGGTTGTTTCCGGCGAAGGTGACGGTTGAGTGCCCGGCGTGAAACGTCCCGTTGTTGATGAAATCGGCGTAATCAACGATGCCGCCCGTGTCGCTCGCAGCCGTGATGTCAGTCGTTCCGAGAGGCCCGTCCGGGAACTGGATCGTTCCTCCCGGATCGATCTGAATCGATTTCGTTACGGTGAGTACCAGAGACGGATCAGTGCAGGTAAGGCTTCCGCCTCCCTGCACTTTCAGATAGAGAACGGACGCGCTCGGGAGAGCATCGAGGACGACAGCCGTATTGGCGGGAATAATCGCCGGTGTGGTGGGTCCCGGAACCTGACCCCCCGCCCAGTTGGAAGGCGACGACCAGTTTCCGTTGGGAGGGCCGGTGTAGACGACGCTGGCGATGTCGCCGAAGTCGTTTCCGGTCGAGGTATCTCCCTTGAAGATGGTGACCGTAAGATTTCCGACTGCCGGAGGATCGGTCTGAATCCAGGAGGGCTGCTGTCTCTCGAGGAGGATGTACTGCCCGGCAGTGAGGCCGGAAAAATGATAATGGCCTGATGCATCCGTGAGCGTTGAATCAAGAGTGGCCTCAAACTGGTCTTTCAGGACAATCCTCCAGTTCGCGAGGTTCGTATCTCCCGGGTCTCGCTGTCCGTCGCCGTCGAGGTCATTGTAGACGGCCCCGGCGATCACGCCCGGCGAAGCGGCGAAACTATCAGGCGGATCCTGATAATAGCCTACGCCGTACGAGTTTTGGGTGATCACGCGCCAGTAATACCAGGGGTTTCGATGAAGCCCCGGGATGACGCGCGACGTGGCATGGGTGGAGTCGGTAAAAATCGTGTCCGTGAACCCGCGGTTCGTGTCCACCTGAACCTTGTAGAAGTCGGCCCCGGGTACGGAGGCCCACCGGAGAGTATCCTGTACGGGCCTGTTCGTGGTGCCGTTCAGAGGCGACAACAGCGTCACGACAGGCGGGCCCGGAGAGATCTTCGGATGGTAAACATACATGAAGAACCCCTTGTGCAGGGGATCGACAGTGTAGGTGCTGGTGTTGGGATCGAAATATTGCTCTCCGGAATAGGTGTACGTCGAGTCCTGCGTCATGTCGACATGAACGTTCGGCCCGGCCGAAGTCTGAAGATTGTCCGAGATATCCCGAAGGATGATGCTGTCCGCGTAAGCAGACAACACCGAGGGCCAGGAAAGTATCTGCGGATGGGTGTAGAGATAGAGGCTATCCCCCAGAAAGTTCTGGTCCCCGTTGAACGAGACGATAAAGGTATCGACCATCGACGGGCCCGTGTAGGGGTGGAGGTTTACGAAGACGGTCCCGTTGTCGTTGAGCTTCTGCCGGACGTTGTTAATGCGAAGCTCCTGAAAGAATCCGAGCGGCGGGGAGGGGAATTCCCTCACGTAGGGAGTGTCTTCCTGTGTCCAGTGGTCCTTGAATCCGAACATCAGGGCAGTGTCGATGCCCAGCGTGGCTCTGGGATGGAAGCCGAACGCGGCCTGCGCTGGCTTGTGCGTCAGGCTGTCGGTGACGGTCAGATAGACCCTCCACCGGGCTGAGTCTGGAGCTTGAGAGCGCGCGGCGCCGGACAGGAGCATTTCACCGGCGAGGAAGAGGGCAAGGAACACCTGGCGAGATCGAAATTTCATGCGGTACTCTCAGAAGTAAACCACCGCTCCGGATCCGGAGCCATGGGAAATTTGAGAACGAAAAACACCGGCATGCGACGAGTACCCGACCCCGCGTACTACGGCACACCGATCCTGATATGGACAGATCGTGGAATGTCGCCGGGTACGGCCCATCAATCTCCGCAGCCCCCATCCGCACCGGCGAAGGCCGAAAGATAGAAAAGACTTCTTTCAATATCAAGCCGGTTGAGAATGGGGCGGCTACCGAATTGGCTGAAGACCCGGTATCCGCAAGCTTTAGCTTGCGTGATTTTTCTCGTTCCCACGCTCTGCGTGGGAACGCAGTCCGCGACGCTCTGCGCCGCGACGAGGTTGGGACGCGGAGCGTCCCAATATGCATTCCGCCGCAGAGCGGCGGAACGAGAAGAATGGGAGTGACCGACCTGCGCAACCTGAAGGTCGCGCCTACCGAATCTCTCTCGCTCCTTAAAAGTACCCAACGGACGCTGATTTGCTGGCGATTGCAAGGCAGGAATAGGGCTTCCGTCGCGCCGGGGATCATGTGCCCTGCGTCATGCGAATCAGGTGACGCCCCTCATAATTTCACCCGCCGCTTTCCCGCTTTACCTGTTTGAGTTTTTGGGGGTATTGACTCTTGAACTCGTCCATGGTATATTTCTCCTGTACCCTTCTCGATGTATCCTTCTTGCTTTAACCGAAGTCTCGCAATCGTCAATTTAGAGGAACTAGTGCTCATACGGTTCTCGATATTGCTCAAAGGTGTGCTCTTTACGACGCTTTCGGTAATCAGCGTGGCGGTCTGCCTTGCGCCGCTCTCGTCGGGCGACATCTTGAGGATTCGGGGAGAACAAAGGTTTGTGGATCAACTTGCCTCCGCCCCTTCCACCGAGCCCGCATTCCCCGGCCTTGAGAAGTCCAGTTTCGAGGCGGTAAAGACCTATTCCGCCATGTATGGTGTCGATTTCCGGCTCATTCTCGCGATTATCAACCAGGAATCGCGATTTGACGGGAAGGCGTTGAGCGGACGGGGTGCGAGAGGTTACATGCAGATCATGCCGGTCACGAACTCTGAGCTGAGGGAAGAGCTTGATCTCCCCGACCCCGAACTTCCCCTCCAAAACATACGAGCCGGAGTCTATTACTTCTCCAAACTCTATGCTCTCTTCCCGTGCGCGGGGGAGAACGACCGTCTTTCTCTGGCGCTCGCAGCATATAACGCGGGCCCGGCCCGCATCTATGACGCGCAGGAGCTCGCAGCGTACGTCGGGGAAGATGGACAACGCTGGAGTTCCGTGCAGA
Organism: Bacteroidota bacterium; assembly: GCA_036522515.1. NCBI lineage: Bacteria > Pseudomonadati > Bacteroidota > Bacteroidota bacterium. The sequence goes on along the minus strand of DATDFQ010000019.1, from coordinate 103,762 downwards.
GCATTCTGCCGCTCCTCTCCAAACGTTATTATTCGCTCCATGAAACCGTCTGGGAGGCCGGGCGGCCTCCGAGCGGTTACTTCGGCGAATCCCGCCAGACAATCGGCTACGTCCGCGCCGTTCTCAAGAGCTACGCCTTCTATCAGTCGGTCATGTAGCAAGCGGCACACCGGAACATTTTTTTCCGGATGCGTCTGCGATTTTACTTGACAGGCTGAAGGGTCTTTTCTATATTAGGCCCGGAATCAGGACCAGGTCGGGAGGTGTTTTTTCACTTCGGTTAATGCCCCGGAAGCGTGTACGAAAATTCCAGGATGCCCCGTAGGTGACAGTCATCCTGTCGGGGGCACCGGGGGTATTCAATTGCTCGGGAGGCGGTTCGGGTACTCTTCGGTGTCTTCGACGTTATTCGCGGGATCGGCGGGCTTTCTCAGGGAAGAAGAATCGCGCTCGCGATAACCGTCGTCCAAAGTCCGTTCTTGTCTCCCTCCGCCGATTGCGTCACGTTGTAGGTCTTCACGATCTTTCCGCTCATCTTGTAGAGCTTTTCCCGCTCGTCCCATCCGGTATCGGCGTCGAATTCCACACCGAGGGTCGTGGCCAGCATCGTGGCGGCAAGGTCTTCGGCATACTCTCCCGCGCGCTCATCGGTCTCGCCGTACGGATGATGTTCGGAGAGGTATCCGTACTGCGAACTGTCCGCCGGGGTCGCGACGCCGAGCGAAGCCGCGATCAGCCGGTTCGGCTCGTTGGTAGCGTTCCGCGCCATCACCGCAAACGTAATCTGCCCGGCCTGGAGCAGGCTGAGGCCGTCTTCCGGCGGCACCCGCTTGCAACCGGCGGGGTAAATACTGGAGACGGTCACGAGATTGCATTTCTCGATTTTCGCGTCGCGCAGAGCGAGTTCGAAGGACTGGAGATAATCCTTGTGGCGGCCGACTCCTTTGGTGAAAAAGATCTTTGTGGGAACGTACACTGACGGGACTCCTCAGAAGATGAATAGGATGGAAGAAACGGAAGAAAAAGAGCCCGGCTCGGTCTCAGCCGGCATATTCGCGGCGCATATGTCGCTCGGCATCGCGCTTGGCGATTGCCTCTCGCTTGTCGTAGTCTTTCTTTCCCCGGGCGACAGCCAACTCCACTTTTGCGACTTTCTTGTTGAAGTAAATTCTGAGCGGAACGAGGGTCAGGCCCTTCTGCGAAAGCTTGCCGAACATCCGGCGTATCTCCTGCTTGTGGAGGAGGAGCTTCCGGTCCCGTTTGGGATCGTGATTGTTGATGTTCCCCTTTTCGAACGGGCTGATATGGAGCCCGATCAGCCAGACTTCCCCGTCCTTGACGACCGCGTATCCGTCCTGCAGATTGGCGTTTCCCTGGCGCAGGGACTTGACCTCGGTGCCCTTCAGGACGATGCCGGCTTCGTAGCGGTCGATGATGAAATAATCGTGCGCCGCCTTTCGGTTCCTGACAACGATCTTTTCATCGGGGGTAACGGAGGTCATCGTAGTTTGAACTCGGCGCATGCAATGATACGGAATTCAGCGCAAAGATGCAATAACCGGAGTCACCGGAGACGGTTTCAGTGAAGGCGATTTGGCCTCCCCGCGTGCTATCATAAGGGGGGCTGTTGCGGAGGCCTCTCAGGCGTTGCCGCGAGTGGACCAGTGTTGACTGTTCATCTGATTACCATGAGTTTCCTTGTTTCCGAAAAGGAGCCCGACCGCACGCGGTAAAAATAAATGCCGCTTGAGACACCCGATGCGTCCCAGGTCCTTGTATACCGGCCGGCTTCAAGCTCTTCATCTACCAGCACCCCGACAACCTCCCCGAGTGTGTTAAACACCTTGATCGACACCAAACCGGCTCGAGGAATTGAAAACCCGATCGCTGTGCTCGGATTAAAGGGATTCGGGTAATTCTGCTCGAGAGCAAACTCTTGCGGGATTCTCGTGTTCGGGTGTCCCGCGGCCGCATCATCCGGTGCCGGAGGCGGATGTTCTTCATTCAGCACAATGTTGATACGGTTTGCCGGTGCCGCCGACCCGCCTGATGAAAGAATTAACTTTCCGCTCTGGCTCACCTTGACCCAATACCCCATTCCCGGTTGAAGCATATCACTGACCTGGTAATGACCGGCGTATCCGAAGAACCGCGAGGTCTGAATCCCCGGCGGATCCGAACCAATCGACCCGACGGGGACGGGCGAGGTGATCGACCCGATAAGATTCCATCCTGCGAGAACGTCGAGCGAGTCTGTCGTGAGAGTGTCGCCGAACCAGGGGACTAGCTGGGAGGCACCACACCTGAGCCAATAGCCTCTTCCATTCGCCAGCGTGTCCTTCGCGAGGTAGCCTCCCTGATAAGCGATCGCACCGGAGGTGGCCCCTGGAAAAAGAGTCGTCTTGCGGAAATCATTGACCTTGAGGGGGACGGAGATAAGGTTCCATCCCTGGCCAAGGGTTGTGCTATTTTCTAGTAGCTCAAACAGCGATCGCCGCCAGACTCCGCCGCCGGAAGTGCCTGCGAAGAGGTTTGTGTCTGAGACGGCAAGGGCCCGGACAATCCTGTTGGTCAAGCCGGCGTTCACCTCCGTCCAGCTCGTCCCGTTGTCCGTGGAAAGAAAGACGCCTCCCCCATACGTACCGGCGAAGAGGATTCCCGAGAAGCTGGAGAGGGCCGTGACGACACTGTTGGTCAAGCCGGAATCGACGGCAGTCCAGACCGTGCCATTGTCCGTGGAAAGGAAAACTCCTCCTGCGGTCCCGGCGAAGAGATTTGTGCCGGAGACGGTAAGGGCAAAAACAGTATTGTTGGCCAAACCGGAATTGACCGGATTCCAGTTTGTGCCGTTGTCCGTGGAGAGATAGACGCCCGTGCCACCGGTTCCCGCGAAGAGATTCGTGCCCAGGACTGCAAGGGCATTCACATCATTATTCGGCAATCCAGAGATGATCCGGGTCCAGGTTGTTCCGTCATTTGTGGAGAGCGAGATCCCGTTACCCCCGGCATAGATATTCGTCCCCGAGACCGCAAGGGAGTAGACGAAGACACATCCAGATCCGACCGCCGTCCAGGTTGTGCCATCATTGGTGGAGCGGAAGACGTCGCCGCCATACGTTCCCGCAAAGAGTTTCGTGCCCGAGACCGCAAGAGACTGGACCTCGGTATTGGGGGTGTGAATAATGGTCAGTCCAGAGTTGACCGTCGTCCAGCTGGCGCCGCTGTTACTGGAACGAAAGGCGCCGCCGTCAGTTCCGGAAAAGAGATTCGATCCCGAGACGGCGAAGGCGCGGACAGAGGTTCTGCTCCCGCCGGAATTGACCGCCGTCCAACTTAAGCCGTTGTCGGTGGAAACAAAGACTCCGGCGCCAAGTGTTCCTGCAAAGAGATTTGTTCCCAGGACGGCAAGGGCCTCGATACCAGGATTGGTCAGACCGGAATTGACCTCCGTCCAGGTTGAACCATCGTTGGTGGAACGGAAAACGCCGGCATCAGTTCCGGCAAAGAGATTCGTGCCCGAAATGGCAAGGGAATAGACTGAAGTACAGGTCAAGCCGGAATCGACTGCAGTCCAGCTCGTACCATTGTCGGTGGAAAGAAAAACCTCGCCGCCAAACGATCCGGCAAACAGATTCGTACCCGAGACGGCGAAGGCCTTAAACCCAGAATGGGTCAATCCAGAATCGACCCCAATCCAGCTGGTGCCATCGTCGGTTGAAAGGAAAATGCCGGTACCAGTTCCGGCAAATAGATTCGTGCCCGAGAGAGCGAGCTCATAGACATGATTATCGGTTAAGCCGGAATCGACCGCACTCCAGTTGGCGCCGTCGTCGGTGGAACGAAAGACCCCGTGCCCTATTGATGCGGCAAAGAGACTCCCCGAGCCGCCGGAAGCGAGAGCCCCGACATTGAGCGCAGTCAAGCCTGAATTCACCGGCCCCCAGCTTGTACCGTTATCGGTGGAAAGAAAAACACCGCCATTCGCAGTTCCGGCGAACAGATTCGTGCCCGAAACGGCGAGATCTTGGACATAGAGATTGGTCAGGCCGGAATCGACCGCAGTCCAGCTTGTGCCGTTGTTGGTGGAAAGATAAACCCCGCCGCCATACGTTCCCGCAAATATTTTCGTCCCGCTCACCGCGAGGGAATAGACGTAACCGCCGTAGGGTCCGTCAGTTTGCACCCATTGGCTGTGTGCTGCGCCTGAGGTCAGAATTGATAGCACGATACAAACGAATGCCGTAGAGACTTTACACATTTTCATAACTCCATTCTTGAGATTGGTGGAAAGAACTTCCGTTCCTGAAGCGGTTACGAAGCGATGTCGGATGGACTCCTTGCTGAAGGAATGGTAAAGCCCCGAGGGAGGCAAGGTAGTCTATTCGGAGGCCATTGTCAACGACACGGTTTTCAGGGTAGTGTCGCAGTCTCACCGAACATGTCATCCTGAGGGAGCGTAGCGACCGAAGGATCTCGTTCCGGTTCGGAGAAGATCCTTCGCTGCGCTCAGGATGACAAAATAAGACACTACCGTTTTCTGAGTAGTGTCGCAGTTTCACCTTCTCTCGTCATCCCGACATGTTTTAGGCCGGGATCTTCATAAAAGAGTTGAAAGATGCTGACCAGGAGCATGTCAGCATGACGAGGTCGAGAGAGGTTCGCCCAAATTGAGACACCACCGTTTTCAGCGGGGTGTCCTTCTTTGACTTTACCGCCGCTATTTCATATATTTTTTCGCGCGGCAGCCGGTTCGCGGGCTGCGGCAGCCATAAAACCGGGTGCGAAACCCTTTTTTTGTTTTATCCAGAAACGTGCATGGCTGAACGACAATTCGACTTACTCGTGATCGGAGGGGGCCCCGGAGGATACGTCGCTGCCATCCGCGCGGCCCAGCTCGGGATGAAGACGGCGGTCATCGAGCGGGACAAGCTGGGCGGGATCTGCCTCAACTGGGGATGCATTCCGACCAAGGCCCTCCTGAAAAACGCCGAGCTCTACCGCCATTTCAAGGATGCGGACGAATGGGGGATCAGCTGCAAGGATTTGAAGTTCGATTTTACGAAAATCGTCAAGCGGAGCCGGGATGTCGCGCTCCGGAACTCCAAAGGGGTGGAATACCTCTTCAAAAAGAATAAGATAGAGCACATCCCGGGCCAGGGTCTGCTCCTTGGAAATGGAAAAGTCTCGGTTTCGCGCGAGGGAAAGGAAACGGAGACGGTCTCCTCGGGCCATATCATCATCGCCACAGGCGCGAGGGCGCGCTCGATCCCGAACGTGAAGATCGACGGGAAACGGGTGATCTCCTACATGGAGGCGATGGTCCTGCCGGAAATTCCAAAATCGATGGTCATCATCGGGGCGGGCGCGATCGGAGTGGAATTCGCCTACTTTTACAATGCCTTCGGCACCGCAGTGACCCTTCTGGAAATGAAGCCGAACATCCTTCCCATTGAGGACAAAGAGATCTCGAAATTGCTCGAGAGCAGCCTGAAAAAACAAGGGGTCGGGATCCACACCGAGCTGAAGACCGAAAGCGTGACCGTCGCGAAGGACGTCACCGTTGGCGTCTCGACGAAGGAGGGAAAGAAGCAATTTGCGGGAGAGGTCGCGCTCATGGCGATCGGGGTGCAGGGAAATGTGGAGCAGCTCGGGCTCGAAACCGCGGGCGTCATCCTTGAGAACGGGTGGATCAAGACGGATGACTTCGGCCGGACGAATGTGCCCGGTCTCTATGCAATCGGCGACGTCGCCGGACCCCCCTGGCTGGCCCACGTCGCGCAACGGGAAGGGGTGATCTGCGTCGAGGCGATCGCCGGGAAAAATCCCCAGCCGATCGACTATGACAACATCCCGGGTTGCACCTACTGCCAGCCGCAGGTCGCGAGCCTCGGCATGACCGAAGAGCGCGCGATCGCCGAAGGCCGGTCGATCAAGGTGGGCCGGTTTCCGTTCAGCGCGAGCGGGAAGGCGCGAGCCATCGGCGAGACCGAGGGCCTTGTGAAACTCATCTTCGATGAAAAGTACGGGGAGCTCCTCGGCGCGCACATACTCGGATCTGAAGCCACCGAGATGATCGCCGAACTCGGCGTGGCAAAGACGCTGGAGTCCACCGCCGACGGAATCATGAAAACGATTCATGCCCACCCGACTCTCTCCGAAGCGGTGTTGGAAGCGGCCGAGGGCGCGTACGGTCACGCGATCCACATATGATTGAAGTGGTGGATCTCGGGCTCACCTCCTACCGGGCTGCTTGGGAATTGCAGCGGGAGGTGTTCGGTCTGCGCCTGGACGGAAAAATCCCGGATGTCCTCCTCCTCAATCAGCACAATCACGTCTACACACTCGGAAGAAACGCCGACCCCGATCATCTGCTCGCGGCCGAGGGCGAACTGAGCGAGGGGGGGATCGAGGTTTGCCTGACCGACCGGGGAGGGGACATCACCTACCACGGGCCGGGCCAGATCGTCGGGTATCCCATTATCGACCTGAGCGCCTACTACCGCGACGTTCATCGCTATCTTCGGGACCTGGAGGAAGTGCTGATCCGGACGCTTGCCGGATATGGCCTCTCCGCGCGGCGCGACGGGGATTTTACGGGCGTATGGGTGGGGAGTGAAAAAATTGCGGCCATCGGCATAAAGGTCAGCCGCTGGGTGACGATGCACGGGTTTGCCCTCAACGTGAACACGGATCTCTCCTACTTCGAACGGATCATCCCGTGCGGAATTTTTCACCGCGGCGTCACCTCCATGCAAAAGCGGCTGGGATGCGAGCTACCGCTTTCGGCGGTCTCGGGAGAGATCGCACATCATTTTTCCGCCGTCTTCGGCGTCGAAGCATTCAGCCGCGACGCGGCGGATTTCAGAGAGATGGTACGTCAATTTCATTCAGAGGATGTGGAATGTCCCCAGTAAGAAGGCCGCCCGCGAGGGGAGAAGAGTCCCCACCCAGGGTAAAAGGGAAAAAGACGAACGGCGAGTCGATGAATCGGGATGCCGGCGGTACAGGCGCCGGACCGACGCTCATCGATGCCTACCGGACGATGTTTACGGCGCGGAAGATCGACGACAAAATTCTCACGCTGCTCCGGCAGGGGAAGGTGTTTTTTCACATCGGCGGTTCGGGGCATGAAGCGGTCCAGGTTGCGACCGCAATGGCTCTCACTCCCGGCAGGGATTGGGCCTATCCGTACTACCGGGATCTCCCTTTTTCGCTTGCATTCGGATACACGGTCGAAGAGGTGTTCCTCGAGGCGCTCCACAGGGCGAAAGGTCCGAGCAGCGCGGGTTTCGCCATGCCGTTTCACTGGGGCCACAAGAAATGGCGGATCGTTTCTCAATCCAGTCCCACAGGCACGCAATACCTGCAGGCGGTCGGGACCGCGCTTGGCGCCGTCCGGGAGGGAACGGACGAAGTCGTGTACGTCTCCTCCGGCGAGGGGTCGACCAGCGAAGGAGAATTTCACGAGGCGGTCAATTGGGCCGCCCGCGAGCATCTCCCGGTGATTTTCCTAATCCAGGACAACCGGTACGCGATCAGCGTGCCTGCCAGGGAGCAAACGGCGGCGACCTCGGTCTACCATCTGGTGAGCGGCTATGAAGGGCTGAACCGGTACGAAGTGGACGGCTGCGATTTTCTGGCCTCTCACAAGGTGGCCCTCGAAGCGGTCGGCAAAGCAAGGAAGGGAGAAGGGCCGAGCCTGATTCTTGCCAACACCGTCCGGCTTCTTGCCCATTCCTCCTCGGACGACCAGCGAAAGTATCGCTCGGAGGACGAGCTTGCCAAAGATCGGGCGCGCGATCCCCTTCCACGGCTGGAGCAACGGCTCATTGCCGAAGGCCTGGTCACGCGCGATGGGGTGGCAAAAATCCAGCGGGAAGTGCTGGAACGGATCGACCGCGCCGCCGACATGGCGGAGGCGGAACCGCAGCAGGATCCGGGAACGCTCCTGAAGTACGTCTATTCCCCTGAAGAGGGGGTGCCCGCAAAAGGATTTGTCGAGCCGGCTCCCGAGGGGAAGTCGATCGTGATGGTCGATGCGATCAATCACGCTCTCGCCGAGGAAATGGACCGCAACCCGAAGATGCTGATCTATGGCGAGGATGTCGCGGGGGATAAGGGAGGAGTGTTTACCGCGACGAAAGGACTCACAGCAAGATTCGGGCGCGAAAGGGTTTTCAACTCGCCTCTCGCGGAGGCGAGCATCGTCGGCACGGCGCTCGGTCTGGCGGTGCGGGGCTTCAAGCCGGTCGTTGAAATACAGTTCGGAGATTACATCTGGCCCGCGTTCATGCAGCTGAGGGACGAGGTGGCCATGCTCCGGTTCCGGTCGTTCAATGAGTGGTCATGTCCGATGGTCGTCCGTGTGGCGGTCGGGGGATATATTCATGGCGGCCTCTATCATAGCCAGAGCATAGATGGGTTCTTCACACACGTCCCGGGGCTCAGAGTGGTCTTTCCTTCAAACGCATCCGACGCCAAAGCCCTCTTGAAGACCGCTTGCCGCTCCGGCGACCCGGTAATTTTCTGTGAGCATAAGGGGCTCTACAGGGCCAGCTATGCCGCGGCAATCGAACCCGGAATGGAGTATTGTCTCCCGTTCGGACTGGCAAGGGTCGTGCAGCAGGGGAACGACATCACGGTGATCACCTGGGGGATGATGGTTCAAAGGTCGGTGGAAGCGGCGCGCACCGTTGCAGAGGAAGGGAGCAGCGTTGAGGTGATCGACCTGAGGACACTCAACCCGCTCGATTTTGATACAGTTTTGGCCTCGGTGAAGAAAACCGGGAAAGCCCTTATCGTGCACGAGGATACGCTCACAGGAGGGTTCGGAGCAGAAATCGCTGCTCGCCTGGGAGCAGAAGCATTCGCATCGCTTGATGCTCCCGTCGCCAGAGTAGCGGCTAAAGATGCTCCGGTCCCTTACGGGCCAACGCTCGAAAATGCCATGCTCCCGCAGACGAAAGACATCGTTTCCGCCTTGCAGCAATTGGCCGGTTACTAACCGATGCCCTCTCCGGATCTTGTAAAATCAAAGCGTTCGGCCTCGAAGTCCGGTCCGGTTCGGAAAGTGGAACCGGATTCCGGGGTTGGGAATGACGACCTCCTGGCAATGTACGGATACATGCTCCAGACCCGTGAATTTGAGGATGCGATCCTCCGGCTTTACCAGCAGGGCAAGATCGTGGGGGGGGCATATTCCGGACGGGGGAACGAAGCAACATCGGTGGGGAGCGCCTATTCCCTGGGAAAAGACGACTACATTTTCCCGATGCACCGGGACCTCGGAGCCCATCTCGTGAGGGGACAGTCCCTCGATAAACTGGCTTTGCAATATCTGGGCCGCGCGGGCGGATTCTCGAGGGGGCGCGACGGAACGGGGCACTATGCAGATCCGGCGAAGAAGATATTCGGGAACATCAGCCATCTCGGTGCGATGGTGCCCGTGGCTGTCGGTGTCGCCCTCGCGAGCAAGCTGCGGAAAGAAAAGTCGGTGGCCATGACCTATATCGGGGACGGGGGCTCGAACGTCGGCGAAGTGCACGAAGGGCTCGCGATGGCTTCGGTGATGCGTCTCCCCTTCGTCCTGATCATCGAAAACAACCAATACGCTTACTCCACGCCGATCTCGAAACAGTTTCTGGTCGCGCATCTTTCCGAGCGGGCGAGCGGATACGGCATCCCCGGCGTTTCGGTGGACGGGACCGACCTCCCTTCCGTCTACCGCGTCTGCAAGGAAGCGGTGGAGAGAGCCCGGGACGGTGGCGGTCCCTCGATGATCGAATGCGTGACGATGCGGATGCAGGGCCATGCCGCGCACGATACCGCATGGTACGTGCCGAAAGACCTCCTGGCAGAATGGAACAAGAAAGACCCGCTCGAGCGGACGGAGAAACTTCTTTTCTCGAAGGGCCTCTTGACGGATCAAAAGAAAGCGTCCCTGATCGCCGGCGCGAAACGCCTCGTTGAGGAGGCGCTCCGGAAGGGGCTCGAAGCGGGTTACCCTCAAGGCAGCGACGCCGCAACGGGCGTGTATGCGGAGGAGAGTTCGCGACCGTGAGAGAGCCTGTCACATACATCGGCGCGATCAGCGAGGGTCTTCGCGAGGAGATGCGGCGCGACAGTTCGGTGTTCCTCCTCGGCGAAGACATCGGAGCGTACGGCGGTGCGTTCAAGGCGACCGAGGGCTTTGCGAAGGAGTTCGGCGAAGACCGCGTCATCGACACGGTGCTCGGAGAGTCGGCCATCATCGGGGCGGCGATGGGCGCCGCCATCGTGGGGATGCGGCCGGTGGCGGAGATGCAGTTCGCCGATTTTGTGACCAACGGGTTCAATCAGATCGTGAACAACGTTTCGAAATTTCACTACAGGACTGGCATTCCGGTCCCGATGGTCGTGCGGCTCCCCTCCGGAGGAGGGATCCGCGGCGGCCCCTTTCATTCGACGAACCCGGAGGCGTGGTTCTTCCACGTCCCCGGCCTTAAGATCGTTGCGCCCTCCACGCCGTACGACGCGAAGGGGTTGATCAAAGCCGCGATCCGCGATCCCGATCCGGTCCTCTATTTCGAACACAAGTATCTCTACCGCCACGTCAAAGCGGAATTGACCGAAGAGGATTTTGTGGTCCCGATCGGCAAGGCGGATCTCAAGAGGAAGGGAAGCGACATCTCCGTGATCACCTACGGGACGGGTGTTCACTGGGCAATCGAAGCCGCGGAGGCCATCTCGAAAGAGGGAACCGATGTCGAAGTGCTCGATCTCCGGACGCTTCTGCCGCTGGATACCGGTGCGATTCTCGATTCGGTGAAGAAGACCGGAAGGGCCCTCATCCTCCACGAGGACAACCTCACGGGCGGCATCGGCGGAGAAATCGCCGCTCTCATCGCCGACCGTGCGTTCGAATACCTCGACGCGCCCGTGAAGCGAATCGGATCGATCGACACCCCCGTGCCGTTCGCGCCGCCGCTGGAGGAATTTTTCCTTCCGAACACACAAAAAGTTCTGAACATACTGCGCCAACTGGCAGCATATTGAAATAACCATTACTCCTGAGAGAATTCCATGGCGAAAGTCGACGTTGTCATGCCGCAACTCGGTGAAAGTCTCACCGAGGGCACCATCATCAAGTGGCACAAGAAACCGGGCGATAAGGTGAAGAAGGACGAGACTCTCCTTGAGATCAGCACCGACAAGGTCGATTCGGAAATCCCTTCTCCGGCGACCGGAGTTGTCACGAAGCTCCTCTTCGACGAGCAGAAGACGGTCGAGGTCCGGACCGTCATCGCGGAAATCGACACGGATGAATCCGCCGCGGTGCCGGCCCCCGGCGCGCAGCAGCCGGTTTCACCTCCGAAGGCAAGCGAGCCGGCGAAGCCCGCCCAGGCGGCCGCCGCAAAACCCGCGCCCCCCGCCGCCCCGCAAGCCGCACCCCCGGCGCCGTCACCCGAGCCTGCCCCGGCAGCGGGAGGAAGATTCTATTCGCCGCTCGTCATGAACATCGCCCGCGAAGAGGGAATCGCGATGGCGGAACTTGAACGAATACCGGGAACGGGCGAAGGCGGCCGCGTGTCGAAGAAGGACATTCTGGGCTACCTCGAGATGCGCAAAAAGGGGACCGTGCCGGCGGCCGCAACGCCGGGAGCCCCCGCGCCGGCTGCACAGCCTGCGGGTCCGGCCGCTCCACGCATCGAGTCAACCCTGAAGCATTTCGACGGCAGCGAACTCAGCGCGAAATATCCCGGGCCGAATTACGATATCCTGCAGATGAGCAACGTTCTGAAGCGGATGTCGGAACACATGGTGAAAAGCGTGCAGACGGCCCCGCACGTCTGGGCCGTCCACGAGTGCGATATGACCAATGTGGACAGGGCCCGCCGGAAGATAGGCGAATCGTTCGAGAAACGGGAAGGATTCAAGCTGACGTTCATGCCCTTCATCTGCGACGCCGTGATCAGGGCGCTCAAGGAGTTTCCGCTCGTCAACTGTTCCCTCGAAGGGGACAAGATCATCATGAAAAAATTCATCAACCTCGGCATCGCCGTCGCCTCCGAGACGGGCCTCATCGTGCCGGTGATCAAAAATGCGGACGAGAAGAATTTTACGGGGCTCGCCCGGGCGGTCAACGATCTCGCGTCGCGGACCCGCGCGAAGAAGCTGAGCCCTGCGGATATCGAGGGGGGGACGTTCACGCTGACGAACTACGGGGTCTTCGGGACGATGGTCGGAGTCCCCATCATCAACCATCCCCAGGTCGCGATCCTCGGCACCGGCGCCATCGAGAAAAGGCCCGTCGTCATCAACGACGCGATCGCAATCCGTTCCATCGCGTATCTCACGCTCGCCTTCGATCACCGGATCGTGGATGGCGCGCTCGGCGGGTCGTTCATGGAAACGGTGGTGAAGCGTCTCGAGAAGTTCGACGAATCTCAGATCGTCTGACCCGGCGATGGACTTCATCATTCAGGAAATAGCGCCCCCGTCTTCCGCCACCGGCGGCCAGCCCGCCGCCCAGCCTCCCGGCCGCAGGCCCCCCTGGCTCAAGGCCCGGATTCCGGGGGGAGAGCGGTATGCCCGCCTGAAGAACATCGTCGACTCGCACCGGCTGCACACCGTCTGCCAGGAAGCCCGCTGTCCGAACACGGGCGAATGCTGGAACAACGGGACCGCCACCTTCATGATTCTCGGCGACGTCTGCACGCGGAGCTGCGGTTTCTGCGCGGTGAAAACCGGGAAGCCGGAGGAGCTTGACGGGGACGAACCTCGCCGCGTCGCGGAGGCCGTCGCACTCCTGGGATTGCGCCATGCGGTGATCACGTCGGTCAACAGGGACGAACTCTACGACGGAGGCGCCCAGATCTTCGCCGAGACGATACGAGAGGTCCGCGCGGCAAGCCCGGGTGTTACGATCGAGGTCCTGATTCCGGACTTCCGGGGGGATGAGTTCGCGCTCGATATAGTGCTCGACGCGCTGCCCGACATCCTCAACCACAACATGGAAACTGTCCCCCGGCTCTACCCAACGGTGAGGCCGCAGGCGAAATACGAACGCTCGCTTCAATTGCTCGATCGCGCCCGGAGACGGGGGTTCGCGACAAAGACGGGGCTGATGCTGGGAATCGGGGAGAGTATGAACGAGGTGTTCGATGTCCTGAATGACCTCAGGGAGGTCGAGTGCCGGATTCTGACTCTCGGGCAATACCTTCAACCGACACGAGACCATCTGCCGGTCGACCGATTCGTGGACCCGGATGAGTTCAGGATGCTGAAAGAGGAGGGACTGAAGATGGGTTTCCGGCACGTGGAGTCGGGACCGCTCGTGCGGAGCTCCTACCACGCAGAGCAACAGCTTTAGAGAGTCTTACCTTCTCCTGGTGCGCGGGAGATCGCGCCGCCATTCTCTGCCGGTGGAGCGGGTGGATTCTCCCGGGGGAGTGGGGGGTCTTTTGTCCACCGGGGTCAGGAGATACTGTATCCACGACTTCAGGTCGGCCACCGGCCGTCCCTTCCTCGAAAAGCCGTCGATCCTCGGGTTCTTGATCGCGTCCATCGTGTGCGGGTCGTCGAACGCGGAGACGAAGAGGAACGGTATCTCCGCGAACTTGGCGTTCCCCCTCACGGAACGGTGGAACTTCAACCCGTCCATGACCGGCATGTAGATGTCCGACACGATGATGTCGATCTTTTCACGGTAGAGCGTATCCATCCCCTCCTGGCCGTCCCCTGCGAGGAATACCGTCCAACCCTGATCCTCCAGGAAGTTGCCCACGAGAGTTCTGTATTCGCGTTCGTCGTCGACCACGAGGATGTTCATCGCGTTCCCGCCGAAAATAGGTGGTGAAATTCTGGTTGGATCCGGAGCACGGGTTAATCTACAAAGTCTCCTGTTCAGATTCAAGCAAGGATTTTTCCGTTATTCCGGTGGTGTCGCATTTTCCTGTTATTTGTCATCCTGAGGGAGCGTAGCGACCGAAGGATCTGGCTTTTTCGCTTTTAAATGGCGGGAGATCCTTCGCGGGGTTTACACTGAGCGAAGCGAATGTGCTCAGGATGGCGAGCGGGGAGGAAGAGGGCCAAACTGGCGGATTCCCATTTTTCCCCTTGCCTTTTAGCCAATTTTTCAGTAGCTTAAGAGGCTTCAGCCCCCCGGCTGAGTCAGGTACGCCGATCCGATTCCGCGTGATTGAACAATTTTTGAGGACATTTCAGTGGCACTGGGACAGAGGTTAACGCACTCGTTCACGCAACAAGAAGTTGAACGGAAATGGTATGTGGTGGACGCAAGCGGCCAGACCCTCGGCCGGATCGCGAGCCGTGTCGCGCACGTCTTGCGCGGCAAGCACAAGCCCGTCTTCACGCCCAACAGCGATTGCGGCGACTTCGTCGTCATCGTGAACGCGGGAAAAGTGAAGGTCCTCGGCCGGCGCACCGAGCTGAAGACCTACTTTCATTACACCGGTTACCCGGGCGGGGCGACTGTCGAGTCGTTCAAGGAATTGATGAAGACCAACCCCGAGCGCATCGTGATGCACGCCGTGAAGGGAATGATCCCGCACAACAGGCTCGGCGCGAATGTGATCAAAAAACTGAAAGTGTACCGGGACGCCGCCCATCCCCACGCCGCTCAGAAACCCGAGCCGCTGAAATTGGATTTATAGGAACTTGAAAACCGAGGAGCGTTCATGATCACACATTCTCACCAGATCATCACGATCGGACGCCGGAAGACATCGGTGGCCCGCGTGGTGCTCAAGCCCGGTTCGGGCACCATCACGGTCAACCGCAGGGCGCTGGAACATTATTTCCCGGTCGATACGATGCGAAGCGAGGTGCTGTTGCCGTTTGCCGTGACGGAGACGGTCGGCAAGTATGACGTCGTCGCAAACGTCCGGGGAGGCGGCCTTTCGGGGCAGGCGGGGGCGGTGAAGCTCGGAATCTCCCGCGCGCTCGTCGAGCTCAACGGGGACCTCCGGTCGAAGCTGCGCGTCGACAGCCTGATGACGCGCGACCCGAGGATGGTGGAGCGAAAGAAGTACGGTCAAAAGAAGGCGCGCAAGAGGTTCCAGTTCTCGAAGCGTTAGCCGTAATCAATCATACTCTCTGATTCCGTCGGCAGTGTCGCGTTCGCCTGCGTCGCAGGCGGCCGATTCCGGCGGAAGATGACGGGAGTAGAAGAGCCAACTGACATAAAGGAGTACCGCTGGTATGCCACGCGTTGAACTGACAGACCTGATCGAAGCAGGCGCCCATTTCGGGCACCTGACCCGCCGATGGAACCCCAAGATGAAGCCGTTCATATTCATGGAACGGAACGGTATCCACATCATCGACCTCAAGAAAACACAAGAGCTTCTCGAAGCGGCCTGCAACGCCGTCTCCGGCATCATCGCGGACGGAAGGCGCGTCCTCCTTGTGGGAACGAAAAAACAGGCGAGCCTGGTGATCGAGGAGGAAGCGAAGCGCTGCCGCCAGTTTTACGTTTCGGAGCGCTGGCTGGGCGGGATGCTGACGAATTTCACGACGATCCGCAAGAGCGTCAAGCGCCTGACCAACATCGAGAAGATGGAGACCGACGGGACGTACGACAAGATTACGAAAAAGGAAGCGCTCGTCCTCGACCGCGAAAAGGAAAAGCTCGCGAAAGTTCTTTCCGGCGTCGTCGAAATGACGAGGCTCCCCGGCGCCCTCTATGTCGTCGACATCAAGAAGGAGGAGATCGCCGTGAAGGAGGCGAAGCGGCTCGGGATTCCCGTGTTTGCGATCGTGGACACGAACTGCAACCCCACCGAAGTCGATTATCCGATCCCCGCGAACGACGATGCCATCAAGTCGGTCCAGATGATCACCAGGATCTTCGCGACCGCGATCCTCGAAGGGTCGGAGCGGACAAACGCACAACTCGAAGGAATGGAAGGGGATGCCGGCCGGGAGCAGACCCAGGCCGTTTCTGAATGAACATTTGAAAGGATGAGATCCGACTGTGACTGCTGAGATTAAACCGGAACATGTGAAGGAGCTGCGCGAGAAGACCGGCGCGGGAGTGATGGACTGCAAGCAGGCGCTGGCCGCCTCCGGGGGGAACCTCGAAAAGGCCATCGACTATCTCCGGAAGAAGGGGGCCGCGACGGCCGAGAAACGCGCCGACAGGATAACGAACCAGGGGCTGGTCGAAGCGTACATCCATGCGGGCGGGCGGATCGGCGCGATGGTGGAGGTGAATTGCGAGACCGATTTCGTCGCGAAGACGGACGACTTCAGGGCGCTCGCGAGGGACCTGGCGATGCAAATCGCGGCGATGAGTCCGCGCTACATCGCGCGGGAGGATGTGGCCCGTGAAACCATCGACCACGAGCTGGAGATTTACCGGACGCAGGCCAGGAACGAGAAAAAGCCGGAACAGATGATCGACCGGATCGCGAACGGAAAATTGGAAAAATATTATCAGGAAGTTTGCCTGCTCGAGCAAACGTTCATCCGCGATTCGGGAAAGACCGTGAAGGACCTGATCCTCGACCTGACGGCGAAGACCGGAGAGAAAGTGACGGTCCGCAGGTTCAGGCGGTTCCATCTTGGCGAAAACGGTTCCTGAACACATGTGAAACTCCCGCGGGGAGAGTCCGCAAGCTAAAGCTTGCGGCTACCGATCCTATAACGTTCCGCACGCGTCTCGATGAAGTATAAACGCATTCTCCTGAAGGTGAGCGGCGAAGCCCTCATGGGCGAGAAGGATTTCGGCATCGATCCCCGGGTCCTTCAGCGGTACGCGGAGGAGATCGCGGAGCTCCAGCAGTCGGGAGTGGAGATCGGAATCGTCATCGGGGGAGGCAACATCTACAGGGGGGTCGAGAACTCATCCGACGGTGTCGACAGAGTCACCGGCGACCTGATGGGAATGCTCGCGACAATCATGAACGGACTTGCGCTTCAGAGCGCGCTCGAGCGGCGGGGCACCTTTACCCGTTTGCTCAGCTCCATTAAGATGGAGGAGATCGCCGAGCCCTTTATCCGGCGGAGGGCGATCCGCCACCTCGAAAAAGGCCGCGTCGTGATCTTCGGCGCCGGCACCGGCAACGCCTATTTCACGACCGACACCGCCGCGGCGCTCCGGGCGGTGGAGATCGGGGCGGACGTCATCATGAAGGGAACCCGGGTCGACGGGATTTACACCTCCGATCCGGAGAAAAATCCGAAAGCGAACAGATTCGGGGCGATCTCGTACCAGGACGTCCTGAAGAAAGATCTCAAAGTGATGGACCTGACGGCGATCACCCTCTGCAAGGAGAACTCGATGCCGATCGTCGTCTTCAACATGAATGTCCCCGGCTCTTTGAAGCGGATCGTCGGCGGAGAGAAGCTCGGCACGATTGTCTCTTCCGCCCGCACGGTCCAGGCGGGAAAGCGCAAGCGGCGGCAAAAGACCTGACCTGTTGAACATCCCAAGCGAGGCGGAATGACCAAGGAAATCCTCAAGCAGACAGACGAAAAAATGCACAAGGCGACGGAAGTCGTGCGCCTTGAACTGGTGAAGATCCGGACCGGCAAGGCGACCACCGCCCTGCTCGACGGCATCAAGGTGGAATATTACGGATCACACATGCCCCTCCACCAGGTCGCCAACGTGAGCGTCATGGATGTGCATACGATTTCGGTCCAGCCGTGGGACAAGGCCATGGTCGGCCCCATCGAAAAAGCCATCCAGGCCGAAAACCTCGGCCTGAACCCCGTGGCGGACGGCAATGTGATCCGCGTCCCGATCCCCCCGCTCAACGAGGAGCGCCGGAGGGAAATCGTGAAGCTCGTCAAAAAATTCGCCGAAGAGGGAAAGATTGCGGTGAGAAACGTCCGCCGCGACGCGATCGAGCACCTGAAGCGCTCGGAAAAGGCGGAGCATTTCTCCGAAGACGAACGGAAGCGGGCCGAAGCCGAGGTTCAAAAGATGACCGACAAGTATATAAAGGATGTCGACACGCTCGTCGTGATCAAAGAAAAGGAAATCATGGAGGTCTGACGGCGCTCAGCGCTGTTTTCCAGCGGTTTTTTGGCGAAACATTCTCCCCGGCAAGTGCGTAGAAGTAGTGTAGAGAGAAAAGCCAGGGAGACCCCAAAAATGGAAGCAGGAGCGCACATTCAGAAGAGGTTATACAAGTCGAGGCGGAACCGCGTGATCGACGGGATCTGCGGCGGAATCGCAGAATACTTCGATATCGATCCTACGATCGTCCGCATTCTGTGCGTGCTCGTGACCCTTCTCGGGGGATCGGGCTTTTTTTTGTACATCGCCGCGATGATCATCATGCCCTCGAATCCGGGCGATGCGCCGGTCCATCCTGCGGGGAGCCCCTTCTCCCAACCGACCGACAAACGGCGGTTTTTCGGCATCACGCTCGTGCTTCTCGGAGCGTTCGTTCTCCTGATCAATCTCGGCTGGCTCGCAGACGTGAACTGGTGGTCGTTTTCGCACTCGATCCTGCTCCCGAGCCTGCTCGTCCTCCTCGGAATCGTGCTCATTTATTCCTACCGCCGCCGGCAGAGCGGCGCTGAATCCGCCTCCGGCCAGGCGGCAGAACCGGGGGCGGCGAACCCCGTGCGGCCGAAAGAGCTTCGGCGCTCCACGAAGGACCGGAAAGTGTTCGGAGTCTGCGGGGGGATTGCGGACTACTTCCATCTCGATCCCACGATCGTCCGGGTGCTCTATCTGGTGGTGGTGCTGGCTTCCTTCGGGTGGGGGCTTCTGCTCTATATTATTCTTGCGATCGTGATGCCCGAGGAAAAGCCGGTGATGACTTCACCAGCGGGGGCCCAATGACCGAGGTTCCAACGACCCAGGGGTCAACGACCCAGCTTCCCCAGGTTCCAATGCCGGAAGTTCCCAGGCATCGAACGCACTGGCTTGCCGTCGGCCTGATCCTGCTCGGGGTGGTCATGCTGCTCGACCGGCTCGATCTGATCCAGTTCGGATTCCACATGGCAATCTGGTCCATCCTGCTCATCTTCGGACTGGTGAAAGCGGTCCAGGGATTTGCGCGGAACAGGAGGGGGGCGATTTTCGGAGGAACCGTCGCGTTCCTCTACGGTCTTTTTTTCCTGCTCCGTTCCTCCGACTACGTCGACGTCCGGATGGGAATGTTCTTCCCCGCCACGTTCCTGATCTTCGGCATCGCGCTTCTGATGCTGTTCCTCAACAACTTCCATGAATGGGAGCTGCTCATTCCCGCGAGCCTGCTCTGCGGAATCGGCGTGGCGTTCGTCCTCACCGAGCTCGGATACCTCGACCGGTATGATGTGTGGGATGCCGTCAGGCTCTACTGGCCTCTCGCCCTCGTCGTGCTCGGCCTCGCCCTGCTTCTCCGCCGCAGGGCGCAGGTTCAGTAACTCAGCGTTTCCCCTCCTCGTCAAGCGCCCCGGCAAGCCGCCGGAGCCCTTCTTCCACGTCCGCCGGTTCACCCCCGAGTCCGATCCGCAGATGACGCGGCAGATCGAAGAACCGTCCCGGCACGACCGACGTCTCGTAGTTCGCCAGCAACCGGTCGCAGAAACCGGAGCTGTCGCCCGCTTTGAGGCGCGGCAACGCCACCAACCCCCGTGCGTGTTCCAGCGATTCGAGATCGCCCCGTACGCGGAAGAACCTGTTGACGGCTGCGGCGTTCGCCTCGAGGATCCCGCGGGCGCGGCGCTCGAGGGCGGGAAGCTGGCTGAACGCGATCACGCTCAGGCGCTCGGCCACATGCGGCAGGCTGCTGTAAAAAAGGTCCGCAAGCCTCCAGATTTTTTCCGCGACCGCGGTCTCCGCGAGGATCCACCCGCACCGTAAGCCGCTCAAGCCGTACACCTTTGTCAGGCTGTTCGTGACGACAAACTCCCTGCCGAGATGGTGGGACGTCCGGGGCCGGAGGTCGAACGCGGCGTCGAGGTAGACCTCGTCGACGAGAACGCGCGCGCCCGTCCGCCGTGCGATTTCCCCGATCCGCGACAGAGTCGCTTCATCGGTGAAGGCGCTGCTCGGGTTATGAAGGTTCGTCAGCACGATGAGGCGGGTCCGGGCGCCGGCGGCCCGGATGATATCCTCCGGATCGATCTGAAAGCCGGACTCGAACCGGCGGGGGAAGCGGATGACCTTCGCCCCGAGGAATTCCGCCGCCGACACGATCAATTCGTAGGTGGGCTGTTCGATCAACACTTCGTCCCCGGGTTCCAGGAGCGCGGCGAGCGCGAGGTGGTTCGCCATGGAAGTTCCGGCCGTGGTCACCACGCGGCCCGGGTCGACTTCGTACCGCTCGGCGACCGCCTCCGTGAGCGGACGGTATCCGTATCCGCCCGGACCCGTGAGCTCGAGGTCGCCGGGGGTGAAGGAGAGCCCGTCGATGCGGACAGGGAGGAGGTCGCTCGACGCGAGATTGTAGCGCGCATGCCCGCCGGTTTTCACCCACTCCATGTACTCCGATTTCAGGCGGCGGCCCGGCGTCATCGGGGTCGCCGGAGGGATTTCCAGAAATAATAGACGGGAATTCCTGTGAGGATGATCGCGATCCCGATGCCGGTGTTCGCCGGATATTTATAAACGGTGTTCACCACGATGCAAAAACAGATCGTAATAAAAAGGATGGTCGACCAGGGATGCCCCGGCATGTTAAAACCGCTTCCGGAGTCGTCCGGACCCTGGCGTTTGCGGAGAAGAAAGATGCACGACGCCGATAATCCAAAGAACAAGAAATCGTCCGACACGACATAGCTGAGGAGCTGTTCGTAGGTTCCCGAAAGGGTGAGGAGCATCGCGAGTGATCCCTGGAGAATGATCGCCACCACGGGAACCCGGGTCCGGGGATGCAGCCATGCGACGCTCTTGAAAAAGAGTCCGTCCTGCGCCATCGCAAAGTAGACGCGCGGCGCGGTCAGGATCGATTGGCTCAGGAACCCGAGCGTCGAGATGGCGATGCCCACGGCGATCAGCGAAGCACCTTTTTGTCCCAGCGCCATTCTCATGACCGCCGTGGCCGGAGTTCCCGTCGCCGCGAGCCCCTCGGCTCCGAGAGTCCCGACACAGACCAGATTCACCGCAAGATAGAGCACGACCACCCCGGCGACTCCGATGATCAGGCCGCGGGGGAGATTCTTCTGCGGCTCGCGTATTTCTCCGGCGACAAAGTTCGCGGTCTGCCAGCCCCCGTAGGCGAAGAGGACAGGCACGAGCGCCGCCCCGAACGTGGTCAGCAGGTCGAACGAGAGGGGGGGAGAGGGGGGAGCGACGGCAGGCTGTGCAAATCCGCCCGCCTGGACGATCAGCCGGAACCCGAGCCCCACCAGGAGGAGTATCGCGAGGATCTTCGTGACCATGAGGATGTTCTGAACGGTCGATCCCGTCCGCACTCCGAGGCAATTGACGATCGTCAGAACCCCGAGCGCGAGAATTGCGACCACCGGCTCGCTCAGCGGAACCCCCGTCAGCTCAATGTAGTACCGCGCAAAGATCACCGCCACCGCCGCCATCCCCCCGCAATCGCTGATCAGAAAGAGCGACCAGCCGAACAGGAATGCGATCAAGGGATGGTAACATTCGCGGAGATACGCGTACTGGCCCCCGACGTGCGGCCTCCGAGCGGCCAGCTCCGCGTAGATGAAGGCGCCGATCATGGCGATGATCCCGCCCACGAGCCATGCGCCGAGAATCAGAACAGGGAGATGAACCTGCCGTGCGACGGTGGAAGGATTGATGAAGATGCCCGAACCGATGATCCCTCCCATTACGATCATCGTCGCGTCGAACAGGCCGAGCCGCCGGGCCAGGCCGGGTTTTGCGGGCGCGCTCCCGGAATTCAACGCGGGCTCTCGCTCGCTTTAGACTCGGCTCCCGGCGGAGCGGGGGGGAACGAGAACCGGCTCGAGAGCTGGGCGGAGGGGAGAGGCGGCAGCGCCCTCCTTGGGCTCCATTCGATCTGGCCGATCTCCGAGTCCCAGTAGACAAGCGGTTCGGAGGTGAGAGCCGAAACCATATAGTACTCCTGCCCTTCCCCGATCCGCGTTCCGTCGGTGCGCGACGGAAGCGTAAACGAGTATCCGTTCAGCCAGTGCGGTTTTATGGTCGCGACATACTCCCAGTAAATCGAATCCTCCACGTTTGTGGTGAGAGTGGAAACGGACGCGAACCGCTCGGACGCCGTGGGCTTTTCACCCCTCCAGAGCGCGTATGACGTGACGGTCTGGTTCGGCCACGAATCGACGTAGGAGCCGTTCCACAGGAGCGTGACGGTTCGCTGCGAGTCGCCGGGCGCCGGTCGCACGCGGGCGAGATGGGGGGCGGCGTCCCCGAGGTATCCGACCCGGTCGACCCTCTGCGAATAGATGTCGGAGCTTGTCCCCGTCCGGTAGTCGTACCAGGCGATGATGGCGCCCCGTCCGGTTCCCGTCACGATCACCGGGTTGAATTGTTCGCCGGGAGAGCTGCTCACCGCGACCCCGTCCGCGGGCCATTCAGAGGCGCCGAGGCCGCCGATCCGCTGCGCGTAGATGTCGCCTTCACCGTGGCGGTAATCGAGCCAGGCGATAATCGCCCCGCCCAGGCCGTCGCTTGTGATCGCGGGATAGATCTGGTTCCCCGCCGACTTGCAGACGGGAATTCCGTCCGCGGGCCACTGGATGGTTCCGGCGATGTCGATGTGCTGTGCAAAAATGTCTTTGTTCCCGTTCCGGTTATCGGTCCAGGCGATGATTCCGCCCCTCAGCCCGTCGTTGATAATCTGCGGCGATTCCTGGTCCCCCGCGGCCGTGCAGATCGGAATCCCGTTCAGAGCCCACTGATTCGCCCCGGATCCGTCCACGCGTTCAGCGTAGATATCATAATTCGTTCCGTTCCGTGCGTCACGCCAGACGATGATCCCTCCCCCTGCGCCGTCGCCGATGATCGCCGGATTTCTCTGGTCGCTCCCCGACTCGGAGATCAGGACTCCGTCCCGGCTCCAGAGGGGCAAACCAGATGCGCTCATGCGCTGCGCATAGAGATCGGCGTTTCCCTTCCGGTTGTCGAGCCATGCGATGATTGCGCCCCCGGCCGCGTCGGTGGCGATCGCGGGGTCCGTTTGCCGGTTTGGTGCCGTGCAGACCGGTACCCCGTCGGGCGACCAGAGGCCGCTCCCCGTGGAGTTGACGCGTTGGGCATAAATGTCGTAGCTCGCTCCGCCCCGGAGGTCCCGCCAGGCGACGATCGCGCCTCCCTGGCCGTCGGCCACGAGCGTCGATGCCACCTGGTCGTTCACGGCAGAACAGATGGGTACTCCGTTCTTCTGCCAGAGGGCGAGCCCGCTCCGGCTCACGTGCTGGCCGTAGATGTCGTTCGTGCCCGTCCTGTTATCGGTCCAGGTAAGAATCGCTCCCCCCTCGCCGTCGCTCACGATGGTCGGCGCCGTCTGGTCGTTTCGTGCGAGACAGACCGGAAGGCCGTTCGCAGCCCATTCCACTCGCCCCGCGGCGCTGATATGCTGCGCGTAAATGTCGATGTCGCTTCCCCGGGCGTCCGTCCAGGTGATGATCGCTCCTCCTTCGCCGTCGCCTACCATCGCCGGATAGGACTGATCTCCCGGCGCGATGCAGAGCGGATTGTTTCGCAGGGGATCGTGAGACCATTGCGCCTCGCAGAGCCTGCCGGCTCCCGGGCACAGCGCCGACAGTGTCATAAGCAGTATAAACGAACGTTTCATGAACGGCTCCTTCCGGATCCGGAATCCCGGGCTGAAATTGTTTCTCACGAGTGGGCCTCCAGCCAGTTTGTTCCGATTCCGGCCTCGACCTCGACAGGCACGGAGAGGGGCAACGCCTGTTTCATTTCCCTGATCACGATGGCTTTTGTTTTTTCGAGTGAAGCGGCTTTTCCCCCCGCCGGACTCTTGTCCACCTCGAACACCAGTTCGTCGTGCACCTGAAGAAGCATCCTGACGCCGGTTTGTTTCTTGCCGAGCGCGGCGTGGATTCGAATCATCGCAATCTTGATCATATCGGCGGCGGTCCCCTGGATGGGCATGTTGATTGCCTGGCGCTCGGCGTTGCTTCGGACTGTGAAATTCCGGCTTCGCACGTCGGGGAGGTAGCGCCGCCTCCCGAGGAGAGTGCTGACATACCCGTCGCTTCGCGCCTTCGCGATGGTGTCGCCGATATATTGATTCACCTTCGGGAACCTCTCAAAATACCGCGCGATAATGGCTTTCGCCTCGGCCTGGGGAATGTCGAGCCTGGTTGCGAGTCCGTACGGTCCGATCCCGTACATGATTCCGAAATTCACCTCCTTGGCGCGCCGTCGCATCTCTCGCGTCACCTCCCGGACAGGTATGCCGAACACTCCCGCGGCCGTCGTGGTGTGGATGTCTTCGCCGTTTGTGAACGCCTCTGTCAGCCCCTCGTCTCCGGAGACGTGCGCCATCACCCTCAGTTCGATCTGGGAGTAATCGGCGGAGAGGATCCGCGCGCCCTTCTTTCCCGGGATGAAGGCTTTCCGGATGCTCTTGCCGGCTTCGGTGCGAATGGGGATATTCTGCAGGTTCGGGTTGCTGCTCGAAAGGCGTCCGGTTGCGGCGACGGTTTGATTGAAGGAAGTATGGACCCGTCCGGTCCCGGGGTTGATCAGGGCCGGGAGGGCATCGACATAGGTCGACTTGAGTTTCTGAAGTTGCCGGTACTCGAGCAGCTTCCCGACGACGTCGTGTTCGTGGCGCAACATCTCGAGCACGCCGACGTCGGTCGAAAAACCCGTCTTGGTTTTCTTCCCCGATGCGAGCCCCAATTTTTCGAACAGGATCTTGCTGAGCTGCTGGGTGGAGTTGATGTTGAATGTCTCGCCGGATTGCCGGTAGATCTCCGAGGTGAGAACCGCCAGCTGGCGTTCCATATCTTTAGAGAGATCGGCCAGGTATCCGACGTCGAGCGCGACGCCGGCCTGTTCCATCTCCGCGAGAACGGGGATCAGGGGAAATTCGACATCTTCCGCAAGCCGCAGGAGGGACTGCTCCCCGAGGGCCGCCGAGAGTTTCTCGAGGAGACGGAACGTGATGTCGGCGTCCTGGGCGGAGTAGTCCGCCACCTTCTGTACCTCGATCTCGCGTAGCGGCTTCCGATCCTTGCCGGTCCCCGTGAGTTCGTCGTACGATATCATCGAGTAGCCGAGATGCTCCGCGGCCAGCGAGTCGAGGTTGTGGCGGCTCTCCTGGCGGAGGATGTAATTCGCGACCATCGTGTCGAACACGGGCCCTTCGACCCGGATGCCGTGCCTCGCCAATACCAGCATGTCGTACTTGACATTCTGGCCGGCTTTTCCGATCGCCGGATCGGCGAAGACGGGGGCGAGGCTTTTCAAGACATGCTCCACGGGAAACCCCGGCGTGCTTTCGACCGGCACGTACCACGCCTCTCTCGGAGCGACGGCGAAGGAAAGCCCCACCAGTTCCGCCTGGAGGGGATCGGTGCCTGTGGTTTCGGTGTCGAAGACGAAACGCGCGGAGGACCCGAGCAATTTCACGAGTTTGGCGAGATCCTTCTCGGTCGCCACAAGGTGATAGACGTGTTCGTCATTCGTGATATCGCTCGTCGGGCGGGGCGGGGGAGGAGCGGGAGATTCTTCAGCTCCGGAGCGCGATTCGGAAATCTTCCTCGCAAGCGTCCGGAATTCGAGGTTCCCGAAGAGCGTGACAAGTTTTTCCCTGTTGAGAGGTTTCGCGACAAGGTGATGGATATCGACCTCGATCGGGACGGCGGTGTCGATGGTGACGAGTTTTTTCGAGAGGACGGCTTCGCCGGTGTGGTCGGTGAGTTTTTGTCTGATCCCCTGCTGCGGGATCTGATCGATCTCCTTTAGGATTCGTTCGAGCGAGCCGTATTTCTGCACCAGAGGGATTGCCGTCTTTTCTCCTATCCCCGGGACGCCGGGCACATTGTCTGACTTATCCCCGATCAGGCCGAGAACGTCCGTGACACGGTCCGGCGCGACTCCGAATTTTACCTTCACGGCTTTTTCGTCAAGAACTTCCCAGTCGTCGCCCCGCTTGCCCGGCCTGTACATCTTCACGCGCGGAGAAATCAGCTGCATGAAATCCTTATCGCCGGTGACGAGGTAGGTCTCGATCCCCAGTTGTTCGGCCCTCCGGGCGAGGGTTCCCATGATGTCGTCGGCTTCGTACCCCGGAAGCTCGAGGCACGGCACGTTGAAGGCCCTCACCACTTCCTTGAGAAGGTCGAGTTGGCCCGCCATGTCCTCCGGCATCTTCTGGCGTGTGGCCTTGTAAGGCTGGTACATGACATGCCGGAACGTAGGTTCCTTCGTATCGAACACCACCGCTATATGCTCAGGCTTTTCGTCAAGAATCTTCATCAGGGTGTTGACGAATCCGAAAATAGCGCTGGTGTTTTCCCCCCTGGAGTTGATCAGGGGCCGGCTTATAAAAGAGAAGTATGCCCGATAGGCGAGGGCCATACCGTCCAGCAGAAAAAGGCGCTCAGTGGCGGAGGGAGGATTTACTCGTTTTACGCTCATGAGCCGATTGGATGCCGGTTAATTGATCGAACAGAGGGGATCGTGCCTAACATATCGAAAAAAACGGGGAAATCAAATCTCCCTTCTTAGAGAAATTATCCCTACCTTGTTCATCATTTTCCCCAATAACGGGCCCTGGCAGGCGCTTTTTCATGGTATATTTCTCTCTGATATTCCAGTCGCTCATTTCGAGCGGAACCCATCTCGTGGCAAAAGTAGTGGTGAGGGATATCGAGCCGGTGGGGCTGACGATGATCCGGTCGGCCCTGGCGGCAGCGGGCCTCCTGATCATCATGCTCATACGCCGGACCCGGAGTTCGATCGCGCGGGAGGATTACGGGAGGATTCTGCTCCTCAGTTTTCTCGCGATTCCGGCGAATCAATTTCTCTTCCTGACGGCCCTGCGGCACACGACGGCGTCCAACGCCTCTCTCATGTACGCCGCGACCCCCGCGGTCGTGCTTGTGATTTCAGCGGTGGGAGGGAAGGAGCGACTGACCCTGAAGAAATTGCTCGGGGTGTCGATTGCGTTCGGCGGGATCCTCCTTGTCGTCTTCGAGCACGGAATCGACCTTGCCTCCGATTATACCTTCGGCAACTTGCTCCTGGTCGCCGCCGTCGTTTCGTGGTCGTTTTACACGGTAAAAGGACGGCCGATGATTCTCAAATACGGCGCATTTCAGACGAGCGCCCTGACGATGATCCTCGGGACGGTGCTCTACCTGCCTGTGGGTGCCGTGAATGCGATTGAGTTCGATTACTCGCAGTTGACTCCCATGCACTGGGCAGGCCTCGCCTACCTCTCCCTGGGAACCTCGATCTTTGCATACTTTCTCTGGTATTATGCCCTGGGAAGGATCGAGGCGAGCAAGGTGGCCATCTTTACCAACCTCCAACCTGTGATGACGACGCTCCTGGCGTTCTTCCTCCTTGGGCAGCCGATCTCGCTCATCTTCATCATCGGCGGGGCTATCACACTCGCAGGCATCGTCCTCACACAGTTTGGATGACGGGGATTTTGTAAGAAGCATTACGCAGCGTCTCAATTTCCCCGAACATGTCATCCTGAGGGAGCGTAGCGACCGAAGGATCTCGTCTTTCCGGTATGCGAGATCCTTCGCGGAGTTTACACTGAGCGAAGCGAATGTGCTCAGGATGACAAAATAAGACACGCCCAAGCCTTGCGCCACACGTCCGGATGCGGGGGTGATCGATTTACCCGGTCTGTGGGATTCACCCGGTAAACCCCTTCCAAACGCTTGATTGAGGCGCAGCTTTTCTCTATATTAAATGCGCAACAACGCTTCGCTCCCGATCCGGGCCGCTATCGACGGATTGGAGACAGGGGTTCGCTGTTACCGGGCACGCTATGATGGAGGGTTTGCCTAATGGTATGGCAGTGGTCTTGAAAACCACCGTCCGAAAGGACATGGGGGTTCGAGTCCCTCACCCTCCGCTTGGAAGGTTGGCTCGCAATGCCGGCCGCGGCCCGAGTGTCGCGGCATTCGAGTACTGAAGAAAGGTCATTGGTAGAAAAAGAACGATGAAGGAAGAAACCCGGACACGGCTCTCGGAACTCATCCTCGAGGAACTCTCCGAGAAAATAAAGCGGCAGGAGACTCTCCGGCGGAAGCTTGAAGCGTTCACCGATCTGCCCGTGGAGAAAGTCGCCGAAGCGATCCTCAAGCAATTCGAGTACCTCCTCTCAAGCGATCTGCGGGAACTCATCGTCCATCTCATTGAACAGGAAGTGCAGGAGGAGGAATTTTCCGCCCGGGCGAAAGCGGAATCCGAAATGGCGGCGCGTGAAGCCGAATCTTCCGGAGAGACTCCGGAGCCCATCCCGCCGTCGCCGGCAGAGGTGGAGCCGGCGGGCCGTGACGATCGGGTGAAGGTGGATTCCGGCTATTCGACAGAATCGATCATGGAGCACTTCGGTCCGAAGGAGCCCTTTCCCTCGGAGCCGATGGATATCGAACTCGCGGCCGACGACTGGTTCTACATCTACGGGTTCAGCTACGCGCCGGACAGCACGGGCAAGGGTCAGCCGGTGCGGAAGCTCGCGCTGAAGGGAATCGACAACGAGGGGAATATCTTCATCGTCGACTACGGCGACGTGAGGTTTTACATGCACCGGATGAATGCGGCGGACTACACGCGTGACAACGCCGGGAAACCGACGCTCAGCTCCAAGAAATCGTCCGACCTTAAGTACAACCACGAACGGATTCTCAATATCCTCCGCGGAGAGGACGTCCTCGTCCCGGTCGCCTTCTGGACGGTGATCCAGGGGCATCAGAACATTATTACCGTCATCGAGGACCGGTATGTGAATTTGCTCAAGGCGCTGATCGATGTGCACGACACCGTCGAATGGGATGTCGACGTTCTCTCGCTCGATGAGTTTCTGCTCCATCTCCCCGCGGTGATCGAGGAGCAGAAAGGCCGCCCGGCGCAGCGCGACCTGAAGCATCCGGCAAGCAAGGGTCGGGACATCAAGCTCACGGAGAAGGTGATCTTCCGCGAGAAGACCTTCGCGCAGGAAATTCACAA
Organism: Bacteroidota bacterium; assembly: GCA_036522515.1. Lineage (NCBI taxonomy): Bacteria > Pseudomonadati > Bacteroidota > Bacteroidota bacterium. Next base: position 74,706 of record DATDFQ010000019.1, on the reverse strand, counting down.
CGAGCTCCTCCTTCATGCGATCAAGGCCAAAGTCGACTACATGATCCGGCTCGACAGCGCGATCATGGACGATTGGAAATCGATCCTCTCCGTCCGGTATTCCATCGGCAAGGAAAAACGGCGCGTGTTTTGCCAGGCGATTTCTCGCCTCCAGGACCAGTACGGAAACTTCCGCCTCATGTTCCGGATGACGAACCCCTCCAGCCGTTTCGCGCTTCTTTCCTGATCCCGGCATTTTCGCGCGCGCCATGTCTGCGGTCGACACATTCGAGTGGTACGTATCCTCCTTCATGAAAGAAGGGACTCCGGAGATTCGGAAGCTGGTCGCGGAGAACCGGGACTATCTGCTCTCCCTGAGAAGCGAGGACGAGAGGCGGCGGTTCGTGGAAGGCCTGCTCGACGCGTGGCGCGAGGAGGCCGGGTGAGAGTCCTGTAGAGGGCGGTGAGTAAATTTCAACACCCGGGCCGAAAACCCGCAGCGGGACGAGAACGCAACGAAACTCGGCCGGTACCCGACAGAGTTTTTCATTGGAAGTAGTGAGGAATTTTGGTATATTTTCGCGCCGGGAAATTCTTCCTTGGGGTCGTAGTTCAGCTTGGTTAGAACGCCTGCCTGTCACGCAGGAGGTCGCGGGTTCGAGTCCCGTCGACCCCGCTCAGTAGATCACCCGCCTCAGTTCCTCCAAAAAACGCGCGATTCAAAGAATTCCCTCAGGAGGGTCCGCTTCAAATCGAGTAAACCGCAGCGGTTCCCGGGGCCGTCATCTTCTCGCTCCTCCCTTGATTCGAGCAGCGCAAGCCCGATTTTTTTGAAGGAAAGTGCGCAGAAATTTTCATATGGCCGAAATATTTATGCCATTTTTGAAGAAAATGCTTGACAGTTAATCTAAACTTTCTTACAATTACACCATAGTTTGACGCGCCGACGATGTGTGCTCGAAGAAGTACGACGCTTTCTCACCTTCAAAAGCACCACACAACTTCTTGAGAATCAACGAATCTGCGGGTCGGACACTCAGGTTTTCAACGTCTCCGAATTTTTTTCAGTGTATTCTTCACATCGCGTTCTTGAACTTCGTCGAATAGGTTGAGCATCGGTGCGCCGCGGCTGCGCGAGTTCAGGAAACGTAAATTTTTTTCAATACGATCAGGCGTGAGCAAGATGACTTCCAAGCATGTGAATTTACTGGGGAGATATGCCGGCTGAAGTTTGGTATGACCTGCAGTCCAGCCTCGGTAAATCGGTTTCTGCTCCTGCACAGGGAGGTGTCGTCTCGCACCAACTTCCGCTCGGGCGTTCGCCCCTGGTTTGTTCCGCTCTTTCCCTCCGAAGATCAAACGAATTGAAATTTCTAATCCACTAATCACTAATCCACATATCATAACCCATCCCTCGTAGGAGGATATATGAATCGTTTTAAACTTGTTGTAACGATGCTGTTGATCATGGGGATCGTTGCGACGTCTGCGTTTGCGGTTGGCAAAGGCGGCGTGCGGCAACAGTCTCTTCCGATCGGCGGCATTTCGAAGGGCATAGAGGGCAACGTGCCTCTATCGGCTCGCATGGAGGTCAAGAAGGCCGATCCATTCCGGGGACAACTCCCGGCGCCTTCTTCCACCACGGCGGGTCTGAGCGGCATTCAAAGGGTCGGCGTCGGTAAGACATTTCCGACGATCGGCTCCGCTCTCACGAGCCTGGCCATCAACGGCGTCGCCGGTCCGGTGACATTCTACCTGACCGATGCGGCATACACCGAAGGCGGTCTGCTCATCGGCGCGCCCGCAGGCGTGAGCGCGGTGAACACCATTCTCTTCAAACCCGATTCGACTGTTGCGACGACTTGCACCGTCACCCTCACCAACAGCTCCGCCAACGGCGGCGGCTGGGTGATGACGGGATCTTCGTACATCACGATCGACGGCACGAAGAAAAACGGAGCACCGGGCACACGGAACCTGATCCTCCAGTACGACGTGACGCAGCCGTTCCCCGCCAGCGCGACGAACGGCGTTCTCCGTATCAGGGATGGTTCGAACCATATCACCGTCATGAACACGCAGGTGTTCTCGATGTACAACGGGACGAACACCGACGCGCGTCCGGGCATCATTCTGACCAACGCAGGCGGAAAGCCCGCGCAGGGTTCCATCACGATCAACAATAACCTCGTCACGCGCGCTTCGATCGGTATTGCGACCGTCGGCGGCGACCCGTTTGACGATCACCTCGTGATCACAAACAACCAGGTCGGTAACGCCTTCGGCACCGCGTTCGCAGGACAACAGAACTATGTCCAGCGCACAGGTATCTATTCCGAATGGACGACCGGAGCCATCTTCTCGCGCAACACGGTCACCGGCGTGAAACGAAACGTCGGCGAAGGAGCAGTCATCTCGGGAACCTCCGACGCCCAGCGCGCAATCGGTATCTACGCGTTGTGGACAGACAACAGCACGATCTCGTACAACGTCATCGATAGCGTCATCTCGGATTCCGGCGCAGCGGCGACGACCGCCCGTAACGCGGGTATCCGGTTGAACAGCTTGACCCCGAACCAGGGCTTCCCTGGAACGAGCCAGAACAAGATCTTTAACAATGCCGTCACGCGTGTGTTCGGTATCGGCGCCATTTCGGCGGGCGATATCGGCATCGACAATTTCCCCGGCTACAAGGATACGCTCTACAACAACTCGGTCTATCTGACGGGCGTGGGCGCCAATCCGGGCGGCTCGGGCCGTGGATGCACGGGCTTCCAGCTTTCCGGCGATCAGACAACCGCACCCGATCCGAACGCAGGGTTCGGTAAGTTTGCCGTCCGGAACAACGCAGTCCAGGTGAACCGCACGAACGCGGCTTCCGCAGCCACTCGCGTGTTCAATACGCGCGGTACTGACATCTCTTCCGGCGACCGGAACGTCTATTCGGCCGCAGTGACGAACATTCAGACCGGCGGCGGACTCTTCACATGGATCGGACTCTGGCATATCGACTCCAGCAGCACCGACGGAAACCCGAACTTCACCAGCACCGGGAACCTCCACCTTGCGGCGGGCGCTTCGGCGGCCAATAACCTCGGCCTGCCTGTGACGGTTGCAGACGACATCGACGGCGACGTCCGCAGTGCGACGACGCCTGATGCAGGGTACGACGAGTCCGGCGTGGCGACATCGGTCACGCTCGACGCACGGACCATCACCATCGACAACCTCCCCTCGTCCGGCGTTCCTTTCGGCCTCCCCTCGATTCCGAAGGCGACCGTGAAGAACAATTCACTCACCGGGACCGCAGGGTTTAGCGTCCACATCGTCGTGAAGAACGAGTTGGCGGCGACCTTCCTCGACGAAACCAAGCCCTCGGGCGCCCTCGGCGCATTTGGGAGCACCCAGGTGACGTTCTCGAGCTTCACGCCGACCACCAACGGACCGTATTCCATCACAGTGAGTGCGGACCTCGGCGGCGATCAGGATCATTCGAACGACACGGCGAAAGCATCGCAGCTTGTCACGCCGAAGATCACCGTCGCCTCGCTCTACAGCGAGTGCTTCGACGGCACGGTCACCGGCTGGAACGGCACAGGTGATTTCGTTCTCTCCGGCAGCTTTACAAAGCTGGGCGGTGTGTTTGGCGGATCGGGCAAAACATGGGTCACGAAGACCGCAGGCCATTATAGCGTCGGCCGCGTCCTTCACCAGGTGCTGAGCCCGTTCTTCGATATCAGCGCTTTCACGGGCGACAACGTGTGGGTTTCGTTCAACCATTCGGTCCTGACCGAACCGAACTGGGATCGCAGCATCTTCCAGTACACGACAGACAACGTCAACTGGGTGACGCTTGGCGATACCAATACGCCGGATGGCGTCAACTGGTACAATAAGGCAGTCTACGAGCATGCGTACACCGACGTCGACAACTTCGACTCTGCCGGTGCGCGGCTTGCCGGCTATCCGTTCACATTCGGGCAATCGAACCCGGGTTGGACGAGCAACGGCGAGGACGCGGTTGTGGACACTGCCACCGGCCCGTTCGGCTACGTGTTCTCACAGTTGCAGATCAAGGGTCTCACGACCCCCCAGAAGTCCTTCATCCGGTTCCGCTATCTGGCGTTCTCCGATAACAGCGGCAACTCCGGTACGGTCGACGGCAACAACGCGGCCAAGGGCGACGGCTGGGCATGGGATTGCTTCCGTCTTGCCAACTCGCCGACCACATTTGTCGCCGGTTCAGTTGGCGGCACGCGGTACATCGACGTGAACGGCAACGGAGCCAACAATGCCGAGCCCGCCGACGTGGGTAAGGTCTACCTTGCCTACTTCGGTGTCCCGAAGGATTCGGCGACCACGAACGGTTCCGGTGTGTATAGCCTTCCGCTCACGACGCCTGGGACCTATCAGGTTTCCATCGTGAAGCCGGGCTTTGTCAAGACACAACCGGTCACTCAGTTCTACACGATCAGCTACGACGGCAGCGGCACTGTATTCACCGGCAAGGATTTCGGTGTGTACCAGGGCACGATCTCCGGCCAGAAGTTCAACGACAAGAACGGAAACGGCACGAAAGATGCCGGAGACGTCGGGCTTGCCGGCTGGACCATTCAACTGCATAAGGACTCGTGCAACGGCGCCACGGTGCAGACCGCGGTCACCGACGGCAGCGGCAACTATTCGTTCAATGCCGCGCCCGCCACGTACTACCTGAAGGAAGTCACGCAACCGGCGACCTATAGGCAGACACGCCCGGCGAACAACTGTATCCCTGTTACGGTGAGCGGAGCCAGCGGGACGTTTAATTCCACCGGCAACGATTTCGGTAACTACAAGAAGGGCTCGATCAAGATTGAGAAGGTGGTCGACCTGAACGGTAACGGAATCAAGGAAGGCGGCGACGTGACGGCCATGCCGGTCGGCGCGACAGCCAAGTTCTACCTCAAGAGAGGTGCCACGACCATCGACTCGGTCACGTTGGGTAACCTCATCCTGAACACGACCCTGGTGCTCGACACCGGTTCGTACTCGTTCACTGAGTCCAACCTGACACCGGGATGGATCAGGACGATTCCTGCCGGAAGCCCGACGCAGAACTTCATCGTCGACACGAGCGCGACCAGCTTGACGATCAGCTACGCGAACTTCAAGATGATTACGCTGAGCGGCACGAAGTACGAAGACAAGAACGGGAACGGCACGAGAGACAGCGGAGAGGGTGGTCTTGCCAACTGGAAGATCAACGTCAAGGGCGGTCTCTTCTTCGGTTCAACGAGCGCCACGACCGACTCGAACGGCAACTGGTCGATCGACAGCGTCGGCGGCGCCAAGGATACGCTCACGGAAGTCGTGCAGGGCGGATGGACTCAGACAGCCCCCGCGACCGGTCAAATCGTCGTGAACGTGTCAAGCGGTTCAAACCAGAGCGGTCTCGATTTCGGCAACTTCAAGAACATCACCGTCAGTGGTGTGAAGTACCGCGATCGGAACGGCGACCACACGCGTGAGGCCGGAGAAGAAGGTCTCGGCGGATGGCAGATCAACCTGTCGGGTACCGGAGGCGGATCCACGAACTCCGATTCGACGACCGGCGGCTACACGTTTACGAACGTCGGTCCCGGAAGTCACACCTTGACGGAAACCGCGCAAGTTGGATGGATCACGAAGGAGCCGATCGGCGGAAGCTACGTGTTTACCCCGACCAGCGGTGTGAACATCACGACCGGTAAGAACTTCGGAAACTTCAAGGTCGGCGACAGCGCCTACACGTACAGGACGTTTACCTCGGACGAGTTCGAGGACGGCGCCCTGCACAAAAAAGTGAAGCCGGCGAAACCGCTGAAGCCGTTCATCCAGGCGAATCTGCAGACCCTGATGTACGACTACTTCAAGCAGTTCGGTCTCACAAGCGAGATCAAAGTCGGCGTCGCGGGCGTCCTCAATGCCGGCGGCAAGGAGAAGGCGTATGTGTTCCCGAAGTCGTACACAGACGTGTTCAAGTCTCTGTATGACAAGGGGATCGTCCACTCCACGGATGTCGACAGCACCGAAGTGTATCGCGGATTCGACATCGACAACAAGGGCAAGCAAATGCTGAAGCGGTTCAAGAGCCTGTCGCCGAAGAAGCAGAGAAACGACGCGTTCGAAGAGCTGCTGATGCTCTCGGTCAACATCGCGTTGAGCGATGCCGGTAAGACTCCGGTCGGATTAAGCTCGCTCATCTACGATGACGGCACGGCTGGCGCCTACAACGGCCAGACGGTCGGTCAAATCATGGCTGCTGCGAACAACGTCATGACGAACACCGACTTCGTGTCGCTCGATACCTACAAGCGGTTGGAAGAGGTTGCCTCGAAGATCAATGACGCCTTCTCTTGCGGCGGCGTTGATTGCGAGACGGTCCAGCCGTTCCTGGCAGGTCAGGCCGGTGGCTATGACTCCGCATCATGGGCAGGGACTGCAAAAGTCGTTGTCAACGGGCTCTATCCGGTATCCGCCATCTCGTACATGAAGGCGAATCCGAATGCAGCGCCTGTGACAGTACCGACGACCTCTCCTGTACCGTTGCCGGATGTGTACTCTCTGTATCAGAACTATCCAAATCCGTTCAACCCAACGACAACCATCGGGTTCGACTTGCCGAACGATGCCTCCGTGACCCTGAAGATCTACAACATTCTGGGCCAGGAAATGGGCACGCTCTACAATCACGAACTACTCGATGCCGGTAACCAGGAAGTGGACTTCGACGCCTCAGCACTGCCGTCAGGAGTGTACTTCTATCGCATCAGCGCTCAGAGCCTCAACGACGACGGCGCCGCGACCGGTCAGATCTTCACGCAAGTGAAGAAGATGATGTTGATCAAGTAAGTTGAAGCGTACGCCGGTGTTGTTGTTCCGGTGAGTTGTACTTCCTCCGCATCCCTAGCGGGATGCGGAGGAACTAATTAAGGCGGTAGGTACCGAAAAGTCATATTTCAATCAACGTATCACTCAAGACCATCTGGAGGATTGAATGAAGCTGCAAGTCCGGAATCTTCTTTTTGTGGTGTTTGCGCTGGCCCTCTTTTATCCCCTGACGCTTTCCGCGCAGTTTGTTTCGAGCACGGCATGGTTGGACATCAGGGACGATGTGGGAGGGCATGATTCCCTGGTGTTCGGTACCCATCAATCGGCCACGTACTGTCTCGATACCGCCATTGGAGAGAATGCTTCGCCGCCCTATCCACCGGGGGGCTTCTACGCCGTGTTCCAGAGCATCCCGGGAAGGGCGAACTGCTTCACCACGCTCGGGATCATCAAGAAAGACCTTCGTGATTTTTCGACGATCGCAAAAAAAGATACCTTCTATATCGATTTTGCCAACCTCGACAGCATCGCACAGCTTCCGGGAGTGAACATCACGGTTCGCTGGCCCGATGCCGCGCACCTGGCGGCGATCTGCGACAGCATGTTCCTGTCGGACCGTGTCGGCGGAGCCGTTATCCCCGGCCGGATCGACATGATGACGCAGGACAACGTGGTCATCAGCGACGCGTACGATCCGAACGGCACGAACATCACCGCGCCGACGGTCAGGCTCAGGGTCTTCCGCTGGGGCGTGCATCAGCCCTACACCGACGCGGTACCGAAGGACAATCAGACGGCCCCGAAGAGCTACGCGTTGCATCAGAACTATCCGAACCCGTTCAACCCGTCGACTTCGATAGAGTTCGATATCCTGCAACGGGCGGCAACCGACATCTCCGTCTATAATCTCCTCGGTCAGAAAGTCACCACGCTTGTTTCACGCGAAATGGCGCCGGGAGTCTATACCACGACGTGGAACGGCCAGAGCGACCGGGGCATTCCGGCGACGAGCGGCGTCTATTTTGTCCGCATGTCCGCGCAATCGACGGCCGGCAACGGCAAGGAAGAACATTTTTCGGCGGTCCGCAAACTGGTATTAATGAAGTAGCGGGAACCGTTTCCCGCGTTGCGAGGAAGTGAGTGAGGACGAAGTAGGAATATCACGAATGCGGGAGCTCACAAGCGAGAGCTTCCGCATTTGTGTGTAGTGCCTGAATGGTGTTGTACGCGACCACCCATGCCCTGGTACCCGGCAGATTGGAGGTAGACCCCAGATGAATCCCCGAAGAATGCTTCTCGCACTTGTTCTCGCCGCCGTTGTGGCCGCCCTTCGGCCATCAATTCTTCTTTCCCAGGCGCCCGACTCGGCGCGCTACCGGATCTACCTCACCGTCACCGACAGCGTCACCGGCAAGACTGCGAGAGCGGCTCTGGGATTCCACCCGAGAGCGACGATCGGGATTGACTCGGATACGCTGCGCGGTTTTACGGACCATTGGGTCGAATCTGACGGCCCCTCGATGGTGGAATATCCCTCCCCGCCCCTGGGGTTCTTCGAGGAGCTCCGCGTGAACAACGTGCGGCAGAAATTCACCGACAACGGCCTCCTCTTCGGCAACATCCATCCCTATACCGGGCCTTCGATGGTCGATACGTTTATCGTCACCTTCAACGGCGACCAGAACAGCGTCGGCGACAGCCTTTATCTTTTCACGCACCCTCAGATTCTTACCTGGCCTTCGGTGCTTCGTTTCTATGCGGACAGCATCATCCTGCGGGACATTTCAAACAACGCGCAGACCCTTGCGGGCCCCTATGTCCGCATCAACATGACGACCGACTCGACGTTCCACTATTTCGGAGACACGTACTTTAATCCCGACTTCAGCATCTATAATGTCGATCCGGTGCACAAGGGGTTTTTCATGTACATCTATCACCCGAAGCCGGCTCCCGGACCGCCGGGGCCGGTCACGCTCGTCTCTCCTGCGAACGGGGCGACGGGTGTCGCGCTGAGCGGTAGCCTCCAGTGGGACGCCTCTGCGGGCGCCTCCTCGTACAAAGTCGAGCTCGACACGTTTCGCACGTTCGCGCACCCGATCCTGGCGGACGGTCTGACGGGAACCTCGGAACCGGTCAGCGGGCTTGCGCCGAACACATGGTATTACTGGCGCGTGCTGGTCTCCAATCCGTACGGCCTGAGCTATTTCCAGGATCCGCCCGACAGCTTCATGACGACATCCTCTTCCGGAGTGCACGAAGCGGGAGGGGGGATACCCTGGACCTTCGCTCTTTTCCAGAATTATCCGAACCCGTTCAACCCGACGACGAGTATGGAATTTGCGGTCCCCCGCGCGGCCGATATCCGGATTACGGTCTACGACGGACTGGGCAGGACGATCGCGACCCTCGCCCAGGGGGTCTTCCGGCAGGGATTTTACACCGCCACCTGGAACGGGGCGAACGATCGCGGCTCCGCGGTCCCCTCGGGGGTCTACTACGCCAGGATGGTAGCCGTTCCTTCGGCTCCCGGGGACGCTTCCGGTTTGCGAGTCGAGAGCATGATTCGAATGATCCTGCTCAAGTGATGACGGAACCGAACGGCGCTCTATGAAATTTCGAACTCATCTGATCCTTCTCGCTTTCTTCCTGGTCGGCGGATTGTCCCATCCGTTCACCGCGGTCTCGCAGGTTCCCGATTCCGCGAGGTGGAGGGTCTACCTGACCATCACCGACAGTGTCACAGGGAAGAGCGCGAAGGCGGCCTTTGGATTCCACCCCCGTGCAACCCTCGGAATCGAGCCGGACACGCTTTTCGGGTTCAAAGATCACTGGTACGAGAACGATTCCTCCTTCCATGTCGAATATCCTTCTCCTCCTCTGGGATTTTTCGAGGAGCTCCGGATCAATAATTTCCGCCAGAAGTTCAGCGACAACGGGCTCTTGTTCGGGAACATTCATCCTTATACGGGCCCGACGATGGTCGATACGTTCATCGTCGGATTTACCGGCGATGCGAACTCAGTCGGAGACAGCCTGTACCTCTATACCCATCCGCAGATTCTTTCATGGCCTTCGGTCCTCCGCTTCTATGCAGACAGCATCATCCTCCGGGATGTAGCGAACAACGGCCAGACAGTCGCAGGGACCAAGGTCCGGGTCAAGATGACGCAGGATTCGACGTGGACGTACTTCGGCGACACCTATTTTGATCCTGACCTGAGCATTTACACCGTCGATCCGAAACAAAAGGGCTTCTTCATGTTTGTCTACCACACGAAGATTTCTCCCGGTCCGCCCGATCCGGTGACGATCGTCTCCCCGCCGAATGGTTCGACGGGAAGACCTGTGAACGAAACTCTTCAGTGGAACGCGACACCAAGCGCCTTCTCTTATAAGTATCAATTGGATACCTCGCGTAATTTCGCGCATCCCCTGCTGAGCGACTCGGGTGCGGTACTCACCCGGAACGTCAACGGTCTTCTCTCCAGCACCTGGTATTACTGGCGGGTGCTCGTGAAAAATCCGTTCGGGGTGAGTTACTATCAGAATCCCCCCGACAGCTTCAAGACGCTCGCCCTGACGCCCGTGCCGCCGCCCATCGTATCGCCGACTCCGGGCCAACAGAACGTCCCGACGGTTCCCACCTTCAAATGGCGGGCCGGGGCGCCGCCCCTGACCTATGAGCTGCAGCTTTCAAAGTCGGCGACCTACGCCCCGCTGATCCGGGACACGACGGTGTCCGACACGTCGGTGGTGTTTCCTTCTCCGTTGTCGAACTGCGATACCTACTACTGGCGCGTCCGCGGTCAGAACGGTCAGGGGTTCGGAAACTTTTCGAGCGCAAGCTTCACCGTCACGTTCGCGACTCCGGCGGTCCCGGTGATCGTGCAGTACGCCGACGGTCAGACGGACGTCCCCGCGAACGCGCGTTTGATATGGACGGGGAGGGACGACTGCAGTATCGATTACCGCGTGCAGGTCGCGCGCGATTCGCTCTTCGGCCAGCTCGTCCTGAACACGACCGTTACCGACACCACGGTCGTTCTCAATAACCTTCTCGGTCTGACCGACTACTACTGGAGGGTGCTGGCGCAGAATCCATCATTCGGAAGCGCGTACACCGCGACTCGAAAGTTCACCACGGCGCTCCTGCCACCGAGTGTCCCCGTCCTGCGCTCCCCCTTGACCGGCAGTACGGTCTCAACGTTTAGCCCGCAGCTGGTCTGGAGCTCATCCCTCAACAATCCGACCAAGTACCGCGTCCAGGTGGACGTCAACCAGGCCTTCACGGCCCCGATCGTGGACGACTCGTCCCTGACCGATACGTTCAGGACGGTCGGGCCGCTCCTGGCGTGCACCAAGTACTACTGGCGCGTCAGCGCATTGAACACAATCGGTTCGAGCCCGTTTTCGGCCGCCCTGAATTTCACTTCGCCGCTGCAGGCGCCCGCGCCCCCCGCGCTCCTCGCGCCTCCGGACGCTGCGACGAACCAGCCCACGTCGGTGCTCCTGAGCTGGGCGACGAGCGGCCTCTGCGCTCCGTCAAAATACGTCGTTCAGCTTGCTCTTGATATCTCGTTCGGCACGATCTTCCGGAGCGACACCGTGACCCAGACGAGCCGGCAGGAGGGATCTCTCGCCGCCAACACGACATATTTCTGGCGCGTCTATTCCGTAAACGATTCCGGGTCCGGTGTTTCGTCGATCCGGAACTTCACGACGAGCTCCATCACCAAACCGCCGGTCCCGGTTCTGCTCAGCCCCTCGAACGGACAGGGAGGCCTGCCCACGAATATTGTGTTCATCTGGGACACGAGCTCCCGCGCGAATTCGTTCAAGCTTCAGGTGGCGTACGACTCGACATTCCTGCTGATCGCATTCGAGGACTCCACGCTCGTCCAATCTCAGAGACAGGTCGGCCCCCTGCTCAACAGCACCACTTATTTCTGGCGCGTGAGCGCGAGGAACGATTCCGGGTCGAGCGGTTACTCGGCGTACTGGTCGTTCTCGACGCTCGCCCCGCCCTCGGCTCCGGCGCCCGTCCAGCCCGGCGACGGCGCGGTGGATGTGCCGGTCACGCCCACGTTCGTCTGGACCCAGCCTTCGGGCGCCGTCAATTATCAACTGCAGGTCTCCAAGGACGCCCTGTTTACAAACTTTTTCTCGAACGATTCCGACCTCACGAACACCAGCTGGGTCCTCGGCAGGATGCTCTCCTCGTACACGCGGTATAACTGGCGTGTCAGGGCAAGGAATTCCGTCGGTTGGGGGCCGTTTTCACCCACCGCCAATTTCCGGACCACCCGGGTGGGCGCGGCGAACTGGGCGATCCCCATCGCGATCGGCGAGACCGGGCCCGGAAGGGACACGGCGTTCTTCGGCATCAGTCCCCAGGCGACGAACGGGATCGATCCGACTCTGGGCGAGTACGAACTTCCCCCGATGACGAACAACGGCCTGCTCGATATCAGGTTCGTCGACCTCCATGCGCCCTATCTGATCGGAGAAGGGCTCCGCGTGAATTATCTCCCCTTCAGTACCTATACGCAGATCGACACATTTAAAATGAGGTTCGAGCCAGGGTCGGGGTCGTACCCGATGCAGTTCTCGTGGCCTGCGGGATATATTCGGGGAATCTGCGACAGCCTCGTCGTGATGGATGAATTCGGCGGATTCGCCGTCCACAAACGGATGGATATCGATTCGACGCTTTCAGTTTCGAATCCGAGCATTTCTTCGCTCATTCTGATTCTCTACGGCGCCTTCCCGATCCTGGATGTGAAGCCGATCATGCCGGGGCTCCCGCGCGGATTCGTCTTATCCCAGAACTATCCCAATCCGTTCAACCCGTCGACGCGCGTCCGGTTCTCCACGGAGCATTCGGCGCACATCCGGATTACCGTCTTCGATATGCTCGGCAGAGAGGTCGCGACGCTCGCGGATGCGGATTTCTTCCCGGGCGTCTATTCGGTCTCCTGGTATGCCGCGGGCGATCGGGCGGGGCAGGTGCCGAGCGGGATCTACTACGCCCGGATGATCGCAGAGCAGGTGGGCGGCGGCGAAACCGACGGCCGCCGCGTCGTGGGTACCATCAAAATGGTGTTACTGAAATAACAATTAATTCCGGACTCCCCTCTCTTTTCTTCAGTGAATTTCCTCCCAGCTCTTTGAATCCCAGGGGATTAAAGCCTTTCCAGGGAGAACGCTTCCGCATTGGAGCGGTGCGGCCGCTGCTTCCGATGCTCGCCCTCGCGGCTCTTCTCCTTGCGCCCCCTCTTGCCAGAACCGGCGCGCCCGGAAAGAAACCGCCTTCTCCGCCGAGGCGGAGCTCGGGCCTGCTCGGCTCGCCGCGCTCAAGCCTGATGAATATCAATAATGTTTCGATGTGGGCGACCGATAACGGCATGATGGAGCGCCGGCCGGATGACTTCTCCGCGGGTGTCACATTCCCCCGTGGAACCGGGACCGTCGTCTATGCTGCGGGCTTCCTCTGGTGCGGGAAGGTCTTCGACGGTTCGTTTCCCGCGCTCCGCGTGGGGGGCCAGTCGTACAATTCCGGAACGGTTCCCGGCCGGATCGTCAGGCCGGGCGTCTCCGAAAACCCCGAGAATCCGGACGTCCGGATTTACCGGATCAGGCGCGAGTGGGGGACGGCCGACCTGAAGGAGGACGCTTCCGAGTTCTACGGCGTGGCGCCCTCGCGCGTGACCGGCGAGCAGATCCAGACATTGAGGGACCAGTACCGTAAGGATTGGCTCGAATGGCCATGGGAGAAGGGGGCGCCCTACTATGAACGAAACGGAATCCCGGGGTACCAGCCCGCTCCTGACGCGAGCGCCGATTCAACGTCCGACGAACCCGGCCTTGCGAACGCCGACCAGGTACTCTGGTTCGTCTCGAACGATCTGGACCCGGGAGCGACAGGCCGTTTGTACGGATCGCCGCCAATCGGGTTGGAGATGCAGGTCACCTGCTGGGCATTCGCCAGTGCCGATGATCTCAAGAATGTCGTCTACCAGCGGTGCCGGCTCATCTACAAGGGAACTGCGACCACCCCCGCGAACGCCCGCATCGACTCCCTCTATCTTGCGAAGTGGGCGGACACCGACATCGGAGACTACGTCGATGATTACGCGGGGAGTTCGCTCCCCCGGGGGCTGGGCTATGACTACAATTCTGTCGACGTCGATTCGAAATATGCCGGCTTCGGGCTCGTGCCCCCGGTGGCAGGCTACGATCTGCTCGCAGGTCCGAGAGTCGTCCGTCCTGGTTCCTCGGCGCACTGGGACCTGAAGAGTGTCCCCGGGTATGCGAATCTGCCTCCGGCGGCATTCTTCTATTTTAACGGAACCACCAGCACCGTCGATTTCCTGCTCGGCTCGTACACGGGGACGCTGGGATGGTGGAATATTCTCCGCGGGTATGCTCCGTTCACCTCGCCGCCGCAATGCCTTATCGATCCCACGTCTGGGGAATGCACTCCGTTTCAGCTCCCGGGCGATCCGCTCACGCAGGAAGGGTGGGTGGACGGACGGTTCGATCAGGCGGGCGATCGCCGTTTTGTCATTTCCTCCGGTCCCGCTTCCATGGCGCTCGGCGACACGCAGGAGGTTGTCAGCGCTCTGATGGGCGCGATGGGGACAGACGCCCGCTCCGGAATCACCCCCCTTGAAGCGACGGACGATGCCGCGCAGGATGCGTTCAACCTCAATTTTGAAAGCCCGGACCCGATTCCGGTTCCTTCCCTGAGAATCGTCGAACTCGAAAACAAGCTGATCCTCGACTGGGAGAAGGATACCGCGCAGACGAGAAGGATCGAATCGTACAATTCGAAGGGATATCGCTTCGAGACATACCGTCTCTATCAACTCCCCCTGCCGGGAGCCGGAATCGGGAGCGCGAAGCAGCTACCGGCTTTTGTCGTATCTTCCCCGCGTTTCGTCACCGTCACATCCGACCTCTTCCGGGGAGGAACGCTCGTGAACGGCCAGCAATACTACTATGCCGTCTCGGCCGTGATGCAGAATCCCGACCCCTCGATCTCGAAACGGAGAATCGAGTCGCCGCTCGTCCTTCACACATCGACACCCCACAGCCCGAATCCCGGCACGGTCTATCCCTACCGCGCGGGGGATTTGATACCCGGTATCAGGAACAATGTGGGGATCAACGATGCCGTCGTCAACGTCGCCTGGCTGGATCCGACCCGGCCGGACGGCCATACCTACAAGATTCTGTTCCATGTCCCGCGCAACACACAGGAGTTTTTGGACAAGAAGCCGAGATTCGATTTCATCGACTCGACCTTGAACGACACGCTTCTTCACCGCGTGCGGTTGGACACGATTCCCGCGAGAATCGAGACCCGCGGGATGACCGTGCAGGCGACCTCCCCGCTCTTCGCGATGAAGGGGGTCTTCGAAGTGGAGTCCCATTATCAACCCGCGAGAAACTTCGTCTTCAACACTCCGAACCCCGGGAAAAACTACATGGTCGTGGCGGCGGGGACATCCGATCTCGACACCCTGCGGGGAGGAAGCGCGCTCGATCTCGACGTCGAGCTTCGGTTCACCGGCGACTCGAGCTGGGCGGTGTTCGTCGGCAGCCTGCCCCGCAGCTCGCGGTGGGTGAGGGTCCCGTTCACGGCCTGGCATGTCATCGTCAACGGGGGCGATACCACCTACCGCCAGCTCTATACCGCGATGAACAACACCGGGTCCGACAGCGTATGGCGGCCGGTCCCATTTCCCGGCCTCGAGTACAACGACATTCCGGTGAAGGCCTACTATCCCGTGACGATCATGGTTGACAGCTTTGCCACCCTGGGAGGGACCTACCACGACGATATCGTCTTCCGGTCCGACTCGGCGCTGACAAAAGCATACATCTGGTCGAATTGTATTGTGAGGAATATCTACAGCTCGATCTGGCGGGCCTACCTCGCCGACGTCGACGGGGACGGGGTGCCCGCCCCGGCCGGGACGATCGTCCGTTTCGAGGCGTACAAGGAGATCCGCGATCTCGACGAAAAGATCTTCCAGTCCTCACCGGTGCTGACGAACGACCTTTCGGCGGCGAGGCGCGAAGTCGACCGTGTGAACGTTTTTCCGAACCCGTACTACGGCATGAACAGCAGGGAGCTCAGCCGGTTTCAGCGGTTCGTCACCTTTAATCATCTCCCCCGGGCCGCAGTCATCCGCATCTTCAACCTGGCGGGGGTGCACGTGAGGACGATACGGAAGGACGACGACTCCCAGTTCGCGACGTGGGATTTGAACAACGAAAACGGCCTGCCGGCGGCAGGCGGACTCTACCTCGCGCACCTCGAACTGCGCGACGCAAATGGAATCGACCTTGGTGAGAAAACGCTGAAGCTGATGATCGTCCGCGAAGAGCAGGCGGCAGGGGGGAGCCGGTGATGAAGCCGTGGGTCCGATGCTGACGCCCCGTACAATGGCTCGCGTCTCCGGCAGAAGGAGCATTGCCGCGGCGGCTCTCCTGTTCGCGGCGTTCCTCATGTTGCCGCTCAACGGCGCCTTCGCCGGGCGGGGGGATAAATCGGGCACAGCCGGCGCTTCCCAGTTGTTGATTCCCGTCGGTGCGGTCTCCATTGCGCTCGGGGGGGCGGGACTCGCGACCTCCACCGGCGTGGAAGCGATGTACTGGAATCCCGCGGGTCTCGCGCGCCAGGAAAACGGCACAGACCTGATGTTCTCTCATATGACCTACCTTGCCGATATCAACGTTGAGTATGCCGGGGTGAGCACGCGCGTCGGGAGCCTGGGCCATCTCGGGTTGTCTCTGAAATCGCTCGTGGTGGGATCGATACCGGTGACGACGGAAGACGCCCCCGACGGGACGGGAGAGACCGCGTCTCCCACCTTCGTCGTCGTCGGCGGAACGTTCTCCCGTCAGGTGTCCGAAAAGATTTTTGTCGGGATCACGACGAACATCATCTATGAAAGCATGGACCGCGTGTCGGCATCGGGCGTGGCGTTCAGCGCCGGCGTGCAATACCTGGGCCTCGGAGGCATCGAAGGGCTCAGCCTCGGAGTCGCGGTGAAGAATGTCGGGCCGGGATTGAAATACGACGGATCCGGTCTCTTGAGAAACGCGGATATCGGGGATGCCTCGCGGGGGATCTCGCCGGTAAAAATCCAGGCGGCGCAGGCCGAGCTTCCTTCGACAATCGAATTCGGTCTGGGATATACGTTTAACCCGAGCGATCGGAACACGCTGAGATTCAGCTCGGTATTCCAGAATAACAACTACTCCGAAGACGAGTACCGGTTCGGGGGGGAGTACCTCTACGACAACCTTGTCGCCCTGAGGGCCGGCATGACCGTATCCCCCCAGGACCCCGGAAATGAGTATATTTACGGGCCATCAGGCGGAATAGGGATCCATACCGTCGTCAACGAAGTGAGGGTGTCGGTCGACTATGCCTACCGCTGGGTTCGTTACTTCAGCGGCAACCATGTCGTTACTCTGAGTGTCGGTTTTTAGGGCATTCTGGCTTCGGCTTGGTGCGTGCTCCCGCGCTCTGAAAAATTCGCAAAAAAATATAATCCTTCAAATCTGCAGAATTTTGAAAAAAAGGCTTGACAATATTTCTGAAAAAATATATATTCAATCTGTCCCCAGGTCGTATCTCGACCAAGTGCAGCACGTAGTAGAGCTCGGATTTTCACCTTTTTCTTAAAACTCTTCGCACCACACACTATCAATCAACAAGAGTTGCTGAAAGGAGTAGTGCCTATGCGGTTTTTTACAGCCTTCCTCTGCGTAGTTCTATTTAGTTGTTTCTCCCTTGCGCAGAAGAAATACCTCGTCTCCCCCAATCAGGAAGTTATCCCCATCCCTCGCGGCAGTTCCGCTCAGAAATTGATCGAAAAGTACAACAAGGAGCGTGCGGCTCAGAGCGTGCTGGATAACTGCAGCGGAGGAGCACAGTTTGGATTCGATCCGCTGCACTTTCCTATCGATTCTCGTTTTGGATTCAGTCACAAGGATGTCATGGGCGAATGGTTCGTCGCTCCCGCGCGCGGCACTGTCGACACGTTTTTCTTCCAGCAGCCCGCCGGCTCGACGATTTCCGCTCTTGACTCCCAGGTCATCGTCCGGATCTTCAAATCCAACATCTCTCCCGGTCACGGTCCCGGTTATGATTACCCGCGGCCCTGCAGGAGCTGGGGTTACTGGCTGAGCACCGCCGATCTTGAGAACGGCGTTGCGCCCTTCATCGAAGACGCAACCGACACCAACTGGCACTCGACGATTGAAACGAACGGAGGGACAATCCCGTCGTTCGAACCGTTCGGCCTGAGCGTATGGGGTCTGAGCGGCGTTCCGGTCAAGATTGTTTCTCAGGGTGTTACAGAAGTCCCGATGGACATCATCCCGGGCGGGTTCCAGATCAAGCATCACTCCGCCGGCGTAAAAGATACGATCGACATCGGCGAGACGTTCTTCTTCTCGCTCAAGATGAATTCGCAGGCGGCACCGCAGGCGTATCCTGACCCGGCCCCGACGCAGTTCGGCGCCAACGGCAACAATCCTCCGTACCCGCCATTCCCGGCGCGTAACTGGAAATTTTATGAGCACGATTCAGGGCCCTCCAACTGCGCGGGGACCCCGGCCTCTGCAATCAAGAAGGGGTGGGTGGCGCGCGGACCTCTGGTGGACGACACCACGGCGGGCGCGGTGTACGATGTGTGGTACATCATGACTCCCACCACGAACGTTCCTCCGAAGATCAATAGCGTCGACGGTCCCGTGAACACGATCTCGACGAACAGCCAGACCATTACCGCGGAAATATTCGACTGCGACGCCGAGCAACCGACGCACGCCGGCATTCAAACGGCGAGCATGCAATATACGGTTACGGACCTCGCCGGAAATACGCTCTCGAGCGGTTCCGCATCGCTCGACAATATCGGAGGCGACACCTTCCTTGGATCCCTCCCCGGAACCAATGCGAAGAACAGAATCGTGCGGTACAAGGTGTATGCATACGATTCGACCGGCCTTGCGGATTCCTCTTCGGATTTCAGATACAAGGTTGTCGACTTTAACAGCACCTACTACAGGGCCGACACGACAGTCGCCTGCACCCCGATGAGCATCGTCGGGACGGGCACGGTGATCGATACCTCCAAGTGGTTCCTGCCTCCCGGAACGACCAACACGCATCCGGGTGACGACGGAACAGCCGGTCCCTACTCGCTCGGCGGTTCGTTCATCTATTTCGGCGACACGTTGAATTACGCGTGGGTCGGCGTGAACGGCGCAATCGCGCTCTCGAAGGGTGTGACCGATACGCTCGACGTCAACTCGAACGGATTTGCTACCGACGGGTTCGACCTTCCGCAGCGCCAGCACCAGGGGCGGCCCGATACCACACGCCGCGCCGCGGGCTTCATGCCGAAGAATATGATCGCCCCGTTCTGGGCGGACTGGATCAGCAAGCAGGATTCCCCGATCGCGACGTTCGGACATGTCCGGACGAGCACCACGGCTTTCCCGGGCAAGTTTATCGCCGAGTGGGATTCGAGCGGTGATTTCGACGCGACCGGAGCGATCGCGGATAACGACGTCTTCCGTGTGGTTCTTGATCGCGCGGCCGGGACGATACAGTTCCAGTACACCTCGATCGGAATCGGCGGCCTCGATACGTTGAACCTGACCGGTTTGAACTCGGATTCATTGAAGCATCCTCCGGGTCCGATCGCCCCGTTCAATTACTTTAACAAGGACGGATTCCCCGCCCAGAGCCACCTGCACGCCGGCTTGTGCGTCACGTACTACCCGGTGCTTTACACGGTCGCAGGGACAGACGGATGGAACCTCGTCTCGGTTGGGCAGACTCCTCCGAGTCACGCGAAGTCGTTCCTTTATCCGACCGCGGTTTCGCCGAGCGCTTTCGCATACCACGGAAGCTACCAGTCGACACAGACCCTGGCGAACGGGCCCGGGTTTTGGTTGAAATTCAGCGGCTCCCAGACTCTCGATGCGCCGGGAAGTCATCTGACATCCGTTGATGACGCTCTCGATGCGAACTGGAATATGGTCGGCTCTGTCTCGTCTCCCGTGCTGGTCAGCTCATTGACGACGACGCCCCCCGGAATCATCACATCGCCCTTCTTCGGATTCAGCGGTTCCTACACCGTGGCGACGACCATCGCTCCCGGAAAAGGATACTGGGTGAAAACCAGCGCACCCGGGACGCTGCATATCGTCGGGACCGGTGCGGTGCCGAAGCAGGCTCCCGGAATCGAAGAGCTTGCGGCGCTCGACAAGGTCACGATCCAGGACAAGATGGGACGCGCCCAGACGCTCTATGTCGGCTCCGACGGCGTCCTCAGCGCGGCAGCTGCCGGCAAGTACGAGATGCCTCCTTCCGCACCCGAAGGCGCATTGAACGTGCGCTTCTCCTCGGGCAGGATGGTTGAGGTCTATCCCGCGCAGGCAGATCCCTCGAAGACCTACGAGTACCCGATTTCGATGCAGGGTGCCGTGTATCCGCTCATTGTCAGATGGGAAGCCGCTCGCGGCGGCACACAGAAGCTTGCTCTCATGGCCGTTGCGGCGAAGGACAGCAAGATGCTGGGTGTCATCGATGGAAGCGGGAAGGTGACGATCACGGATGCAAACGTGACGAAGCTGGTGCTGAAGCTGACGGAAGGACTGTCAGTACCGAAGGTGTTTGCACTATCCCAGAATTATCCGAATCCCTTCAACCCGACGACGCACTTCAGCGTTGATATTCCGAGAGCGGCAGTGGTCGACATCACAGTGTACGACGTGCTGGGCCGGAAGATCACGACTCTGATGAGCGGCGAGCAGGAGGCAGGCTACCATGTGATGGAGTGGGATTCGAAAGACGGACATGGCTTGAACGTCCCGTCGGGAATGTACATGGTCCGCATGACCGCCGGCGACTTCAGCGCGGTCAGAAAGATCATGTTGATGAAGTAACGGTCTGGAGAAGATCCCGTCCCGGGTCCGGGACGGGATCCTCTCTGATGAGACTGCGAAAGCCCGGCGCCATCTCAATCGCTAATCACCCATCATCCATACTAAATTAAAGAGGTTCCTATGAAGAAGGCTAGCGGATTTATCGTCCTGATGTGTTTGGGTGTGTTGATGCTCTCCCAGACCGTCATGGCGCAGAAAGTAAAGGTGCCGATTCACGTCACCGACAACGTAGGCGCGGTGAACATCGTCATCGGTTTTGACCCGGCAGCGACAAACCACATCGATTCGGCATTGGGAGAAGAGGAGCAACCGGTCGAACCTCCGGGTGGATCTTTTGACGCACGGTCGATCACGATCCTATCCGGCACCGGCAAGGACACATGCCTTCTGGGACTGATCAAGAACCTGCACAAGGGAGTATCCACGGCCCAATCCGACCGCTGGAGAATCTCCTTCAAGAGCGACTCCTCGGGCGACTCCGTGACATTCTCGTGGCCCGCGAACCTCACCGACTCCGCAGGCGGCAAATGGACTCTCCAGGACGGTTCGGGATCGAACCTGTTCCCGGATGTGAACATGGCGACTCAGACTTCCTTCACCTATCCGGCGAAGTCTCTCGGCGACCAGTATATCTTCATCAAGACGCAGGATAAGTCGACCTACCGCACGTTCCTGCCCGAAGAGATTGCACTCTCTCTTAATAGCAAGGCGAAGGTGTCAACCGCGGAAAAACGGAAGGCGTATGCGAGCTTCGGCTGCTTCACCTTCAATAATCCCAACATCCCGCCCGAGAACGCGGTCGCGCTCCACGTCGAATTCGACCAGGCGGTGATTCCTCCTCCGGGCGGAGGTGATGAATCCCCGGTGAGCTTCGGTCCGTTCACGGTGGCCAATAGCCCCGATGCGCCACTCAAGAAAAAGAAGTGGGATTTCACGGTTCCCGCCGGACCGGTGGGCGCCTCGGTGGACATCTGCACCTACGGAAACAAGGGCAAATTGCCGGCGGCGAAGAAATACTGGTGGCTGGACGGCACGAATACGATCATCGGCGGCAAGCTCGGTCCGGCGACTCTGAACGCCTCGCAGCTTCTGCTGAAGATGCCCAACATCAATAACGTGGGCGAAGAGCTTTACTCCCAGGGCGCGTTCCCTGAGATCGATGGAAAGGGGAAACCCGTAGGAATCAGGCTCGGGATCTCTGCGCAGGCGGGTGTGGATGAAAAACTCGCTCCCATCTTCAAGGAAGTCACGCATCCGAAGTGGAAAGACGCGACGAAGACGCTGTACAGCAAGAAGGCGGCCGGATTTGTCAGCTCAGGCGCCCCCCGCTGCCTCAACATCTTCGACACCAGCCTGAAGGATATCGTGAAAGTGCAGAAGAGCCTCCCGCCCGACAAGCACAACAACAAGCTTGTTTCGGAAGTGCTTGCGCTGAAGTTCAACATCGCAGCGAGCGCAAACGCGAAGACCGCTCCGGGGCTCGGTGCGTTCACGTATGTCGGCGGCAGGTATAACGGGCAGACGCTTGACCATCTTGCGATTATCTGCGACAGCGCTCTGTCGTGCCAGTCGCAAAGTATTGTCGGCAGCGACCCGGATAGCCTCCTGCAGCTTTACAACGTCATCCGGGCGATCGACAGCGCGTTCAGCGGACCCTTCGACACCGTGTCGTTCGGTTCGAAGACGGTCGTGACCGGCGTGCGGTCGGCTTCGGATGTCGCCTACCTCCACAAGGGGACGGAAGCCACTCCGTTTGTGATCAACAGGCCGTTCGTGGATCCGAATCCGATTCCCGGGACTTTCACGCTCCGGCAGAATTACCCGAACCCGTTCAACCCGACGACGACGATCGAGTTTGCGCTCCCGACGGACGCGTTCGTGTCGGTGAAGATCTACAATATCCTGGGTCAGGAGATCGCCACGCTCTACGATCATGAGCTCCTTGACGCGGGAACGACCTCTGTCGATTTCGACGCCTCGAGACTGACATCCGGAGTCTACTTCTACCGGGTTGTCGCCCAGGCGATCGATGACGACGGGGCGGTGTCCGGCGATTATTACACAAGCGTTAAGAAGATGATGTTGTTGAAGTAAGCCCTTACGGGTTCCTGCATGGTTGCGTGGCCGCTCTTGAAGCGGCCACGCAACCCGGCAAGGAGGCAAGGGAACCTGCGGTTGGCCTATGCAACTCGTCACGAGTGTACACCCGCAATACCCGATGATGATCATCAGAAAGGAGTGTATCAGACGCCTCCAATGAGACAGTCCTAATGAATATCGGTTTTAACAAGCATTCAAAGAGTAGTCAATTTTTGTAATTCTAAATTTCTCTAATCCACCATATCACTAACCATCCAGTAAGGAGTAAAACATGAAAAGCTTCATGTTGGCGCTGGCCCTCGTCTTATTCATCGGGCTGAACCATGTCGTACTCGCGCAGAGCGAAGCAGAAGCGCTGGTAACGGCAAGTGTTGAGAATGCCTTGACGCTCGTCAACGTCGACGGCGACTGGGGCGTGTTGTCCCCGGGACAGACCTACGTCATCACACCGGGCGGATTCAAGGATCCTCCGGGACCTGGTGAAGGCGCGGGAATTGTCGTCGGACCGGTCGGTTTTGAAGTCGATGGAAACGCCGGCTCGAACGTCGTTATCACAATGGTACTTCCGGCGCAGTTACAGTCGGATGACGAAAACGGCGGCATCCCCACAGGCAACTGGACGTTCGGATGGAACTATGACAACGATCCGACCGCTCCGTTTGCAGCAGCAGGCCCGGTTGTCGGTAGCGCAGTGAATCTTACGATCGGCGGCGGCGGAGCGACGGGATTGTTCCTCGGCGCGACGTTGTTGGTTCCCCAGACGGCATTCGCCGGCGGGTACACCGGTCAGATCATCGGTTCCGCAGCCTACACAGGGAACTGAGCTTTAGTTCTTTTGTACTGTTTTCCAAATGAAGGGGTACCAATGGTTATGAAAAATGATCAGAGGTACCTCTTCATTTAATTAGAGGAACGCGCGACTGTCGCACCTCCCTTTGAAAGTTTTGATTCCCTGGGGGCGAGAAGGGCCAACGAAACAGTCTCTTCACCGGAATAGCCTCACCAATCCTCTCTGCCTTCCGGCGCGTTCTGGAATCACCCGGCGAGCATCACCTACTAACACACTTGGGAATGATGGAAACATTGCGAGATACCAAGAGCAGAAGAAGCCCCTTCCTTGTTTCGCGCTTCGCGTGGATTGCCGGACTACTCCTCGCGCTGCTCACCCCGGCGAATCTTCTCGCCGGCGTCGATGTCTATCCCCTTTATCTCTTCCTCACCCTCCCGAGCAGGACGGTTTCGGTAAGCGTGACCAACCCGACCGAAACCCGCCAGGAGGCGTGGGTGGAATTCAAGTACGGCTATCCCGTCGCGGGCGATAGCGGTAAATTTGCGATGCACTATGTCGATTCGCCTTATGTGAACGAGCCCGCGGCCGTCACATGGATCAGGGCGTTTCCACAGCGGTTTGTGCTCGGACCCAAGGAGTCGCAGCTGGTGCGCGTCATGATTTCTCCCCCTCCGGGCCTGGCACCGGGGGAGTACTGGGCGCGGGTCGTGGTAAGTTCCTTCGACCGGGAATTGAAGAACAAAGCGGCGACCGCTCCCGGCGGCAATCTCCAGATGCACCTGCAATACATCTCCCAGATCGATATCCCTCTCCATTACCGGGTCGGCCACGTTACGACGGGGCTTACGATCACTCACGTGACGGGATCGCCGCTCAAGGGAAAACTCCTTCTTGGCATCGGTCTTAACAGGACCGGGACGGCTTCGTATTGGGGGACCATGTCTCTCCGGTTGAGAAACCACGACGGCCAGATCGTGAAGAGCGACGATCATCAGGTCGCAGTCTACAAAGATATCGACTATCCTTACCTCCTTGACGTGTCCACAGTCCCGGCCGGGACCTATAGCCTGGAAGTGACCTTCGCAACGCGCAGGCCGGGTGTGCAGAACGAGTATCTGATCAAGACCGATCCGGTCAAGTACACCCAAGAAATCACGCTTCCCTGAGGGTGGCCGTGGCTGAACAGGGAGCTGATGCATGAGGGCGAAATGGATCTTGTCTCTTCTCATATTTGTTACTCTCGGCGCCATGAGTGGCCGCGCGCAGACCAGGCCGGCGGCTGATACGGTGCAGATGGTCCCCGTGACGCTGACGATCAGGGGGATCGGCAGAACCGAATTCGATATCATTGCGCGCGGAACACAGGTCTATGTTCCCATGGTCGCGCTGTTCAAGTTTCTCCGTCTCAACTACAACTACAACGCCGCCACCGGGGTTGTGGACGGCTTCTACATTCGCCCCGACAACTCCTACCGGATCGACGCCGGCGCCCCGTCCGCGAAAGTCGGGGGCAAATCCCCCTCAATCGCTCCGAACGACGCCGTGATTCGTCCCGGGGACCTCTTTCTTCGGATCGACCTGTTTGAAGCCCTGTTCGGTCTCCAGCTGAAGTATAACCCGCGGCGGCTCGATATCACCCTGACCACCAAGGAGGCGCTTCCGATTTTTCTCGAGCGCGACAGGGAATACGCCCGGCGAAGAAAATTCCTGTTGGGAAAAATTCCGCTGGCGGAGTACACGCTGCCCCGTCAGGTCTCCGCTTTCGGAGTCGGGAGGTTGGACTATTCGTTTGGGGCGCAGGAATCGCAGCACGGGATTCCGCGGCAGGATTTTTCACTGCGGCTCGGCAACCAGTTCCTGTACGGCGATCTGGATACGCGGTTTGATGGCCAGAGCCATCATGACCCGACATGGAATGACGTGAGTTCGCGCCTGCGCTACGCGTTCCTCGACAATTCTGCCGTCAGGCAGATCAACCTGGGGGATATTATCACGACCGGACTCGTCCCCTCCAGCGTGTTCGGCGCTGAGATTACGAACAGGCCGGCGCCGCGCAGGCTTCTGTTCGTGACGGAAAACATCGAGGGACAGTTGCAGACCGGCGAGCTTTCCGATTTGTATTACGGCGGATCCCTGATCGATTTCCAGGCCGGAACCGCCTCGGGCCGCTTCAATTTTCCGACTCTGATTACCTACGGCGTCACGAATTACACCGTGAAAAAGTACGACCAGTTCGGCGTCGAGTACGATATCGACTACCGGATCGTCGTTCCGCCCACGATGATCCCGCCCGGGGAGGTCCAGTACAGCCTCGCCGGCGGCGAGATGCGGCTCCTGAACGACGAGTGGTACGGGAACGGCGTGATCCAATGGGGCGTCAATGACGCGCTCACGATCGGGACGGGGATCGACTACTATTCTCCCACGCTCTTTAACGTGAACCGTAAGTTCCATCCGCTCTTCACGACGACCGCGAGGATTACGGGGTCGCTGTTCGGCGACTTTACCTACGCGCCCACGGCGTTCTCCACGGCGCAGTTGAGCCTCAGCTATCCGACCTCGGCGGGCGGGTCGCTCACCTATTCGTGGTTTGCGCGAAACGTCTTTTACAATCCGCGGAACATCACCGATGAAGGGACCGCGACGGTGAACCTGCCGCTCCGGATCGGCGGCTCGAGGTTGGGCCTCGATCTCCTCGGAAGGCAGACCATGTTCGCGTCGGGCCGCGAACGGATTTTCCAGATCTCTCTGGGCGGGCAGCTCGGCATCTTCACTCCCCGCATCACTCACCGCCGGTCGTGGAAGGTCGATCCTCAGGGTGAGACGGTCCTGGACGCCTTCACCTCGGTCTCGCTCGCGATCCGGGCTCCCTCGGGCTTTCTGCTCCGCGGTGCCACCCGGTATTTCCATACCGACGGGGGTTTCAGGGATCTCCGCATCGATTTCAGCAAGCGCGTTACGCGGGAATTCTGGCTCGACGTCTTCTACCAGAGAGCGTTCGAAGCGCAGAATACGCTGGCCGGCGTCCAGGTCTCCTACTATTTTCCGTTCAGCCTGTTCCGTGCGGTGGTCGCTTCCGGAGGGCAGGGCGGCTTCCGGGCGTCGGAGAGTGTCACCGGCTCCATCGGATATTCCTCCGCGTCGAACCATTTCTTCTTCGACTACCTCAACTCGAGAGTCGGATTCGGCGGCCTGAACGTTCAGCCGTTTGTCGATGCCAACGCCAACGGTGTGCGCGATCCGGGCGAAGAAGTCGTCACGAAAGCCCGCATCAGGAGTTCCAGCCTCTTCGGCAATCAGTATCTGCGATACACGCCCGGGATCGGATTTGGCCTCCAGCATACTCTCCCCTATGAGGAGTATGTGATGACGCTGGAACCCCAGACGCTGGACAACCCCCTCTGGGTTCCGCGGTATCTGAACGTGGCCGCGTTCTCGGAGCCGAATCAGTTCAGCCAGGTCGATCTCCCGATCGTTGTGGGCGGCATCGTCCGGGGAAAGATCGAATTTACGGGAGAGAAGAAAGTGCTCCCGGCGGAAGGGCTCAACGTGACTCTCCGGGCGGAGAATGCGCCCGCTGATGAGAAGGCGTTCTCGCTCACGGCCATCACGTATTCCACCGGCGAGTTTGAGTTCATCGGAGTGCCGCCGGGGACCTACAGGGTTTCGCTGGAGCAGTCCCAGGTCACCCAGCAGGGCTATATCGCAAAGGAATTGTTCCGTGTCGTCGAGGTGCATGCAAAGGCCGAGGGGGACGAAGTGGCGGGAGTAGATTTCCTGTTGTCGAGATGAGAAAAGAGATTGTCATCCTGCGCGGTTGTCATCCTGAGCACGTTCGCTTCGCTCAGTGTAGACTCCGCGAAGGATCCCCTACGGCGTCGAAACAGCAAAGACAGATTCTTCGTCGCTTCGCTCCTCAGAATGACACGCTAAGGGGTTTGGTCATGGATGGCGGATGTCGGGTCACACTGTGTCGGAGGGTACTATGAATGGAGAGAATATGAAAGGGCGGGTGCGTGCGAGCCGGTTCGCGTTTCTGATGCTCGCGGCTCTCGCGCTCTTCCTTGCGGGGACGAGCCGTTGCAAGGCGCAGGACGGCGCGGATACGACCGATGCGTTCTACAACCAGGATAATTCCGATCCGGGAGTTCTTTACGGCGATTCGGTGTTTTATGTAGATGACCTGGACCTTGCCGCTGACACGTTGATGCCTTCCTGGCAATGGCAAAACCCCGTTTTGAATGGGAATAACCTCTACGGGGTCGATCTTCTGAACCGGGATTCCGTCCTGTTCGTCGGGCAGCTCGGCACAAGCCTCATGTCGAGCGACGCCGGGACGACCTGGAACCCGCGGATCGTCACCGGGGGTGTGAGCGGTTTCCTCTCGGCGGTCAATCTGGTCAGCCCCGATTCGGCATTCGCGGTCGGCTCGTTCGGCTCGATCGTCCGGACGACCGATGCGGGCGCGACCTGGCACCGGCTGGTTTCGAATACCTCGTCCGCCCTCTATGGACTCTTCTTTATTGACAATCTCCGCGGGTGGGTCGTGGGTCACGTCGGAATTCTTCTTTCGACGGTGGACGGGGGCATCACCTGGAACCGGACCGTCCTCCCCACCTCGAAGAACCTGAACGACGTCCGGTTCGTCGATCCCTCCTACGGTTGGGTCGTCGGAGACAGCGGCACGGTGTTTGCGACGACCGACGGAGGCGCAACCTGGACCGCGAAAAATCCCGGGACCATCAGCCATCTCAGCTCCGCTTCGTTTGTCGACCGCACGCACGGCTTTGCCGTCGGGCAGACCGGCACGATCATCGCCACAATTGACGGCGGTGATCACTGGATCAGTTTCGCTCCCGTGACCGCCAGCTTTCTGTACGGGGTGCAATTCCTCGATCGGAATAACGGCTGGATCGTGGGCGACAGGGGAAAAATCTACAAGACCGTGAATGCCGGCGGGATCTGGAATCTCCAGAACTCGGGCTCGGTCCGCTCGCTGACCGGTCTGAAGTTCGCCGATTTGAATAACGGCTGGGTCGTGGGGACGGGCGGAGAAATGCTCGCGACGACCGACGGCGGCGTGACCTGGATGCATAAGTCGCATGAAGTCCAGATCTCGTCGAACCTGCTCGCAGTCTCGTTCCCCGACACGCTCAACGGATGGGTCGTCGGAAACCGCGGGGTGGTCCTCCATACCACAAACGGCGGGGGAACCTGGGCGCCACAATCCTCCGGCCTCTTGAAAAACCTGACAGGGCTCTATTTCCGCGACGCTTTGAACGGTTGGGCGGCGGGGAAGAGCGGCCTTCTGCTCAAGACCATCGACGGCGGCGCGAGCTGGGTCCCGTCGCCGACCGGCAACAGTCTGAACTATAACGCCATCCAGTTTATCGACCCGCAGACCGGGTATCTCGCGGCCAACGCCGGCAAGATATTGCGGACGACGAACGGGGGTGTGAGTTGGTCCCCGATCTTCACGCGCACCGGAAAGAATTTTTACGGCATTCAATTTCTGAATTCGGAATACGGCTGGGCGGCGGGTTCCGGCGGCGTTCTCTCCGCCACGACAAACGGCGGAGCCGATTGGGTTACGCAGCCGACGAACACGACACGCACCCTGCGCGCGGTAAACTTCTCCTCGGAGACCGACGGGTGGGCCGTGGGAGATCGGGGCACGATTCTGCACACCTCCGACGGAGGATTCTCCTGGGCCGCTCAAATTTCAGGCACGGTCCGCTCGTTGACCGCGATCCAATGCTACGATGCCACGCACGCATGGGCGTGCGGGATCGGGGGAGTGATGCTTTACACCTCCGACGGCGGAAGCACCTGGGTCGGCCAGGTGTCCGGTACGAGCAGGAACCTCTACGCGCTCGCCGTGCTGAATCCTCTCAATGCGTGGGCCGTCGGCTCAAACGGCGCGATTCTCAAGAACACAAGCCCCGCGTTCATCCAGGCGGGTGCGCCGCTCGCGCCGAGGCAGGCTCCGCTTTCGACCAATTACCCCAACCCGTTCAACCCTTCGACGGTGATCGCCTTCGATCTCCTGAGAGGAGGCACGGTTTCCCTGAAAATATACGATCTCCTCGGCCAGGAGGTCGCCACGCTGGTCCGGGATGAGAAGCTCGAGCCCGGACGGCACTCGCTTCTGTTCAACGGGAGGAATGCGCGGGGAAGGGATCTCCCCTCGGGCGTCTACCTCTACCGGCTCGTAGTCGACGGAGGCAAATTCATAGACGTTCACAAGATGCTGTTGTTGAGATGAGGGTTTGAGCGGGCATGGCCGGGCAGCGGAACACAATCCGGATGGGGACCGCGGGGGCGCCGCGAAGCCCTGGAACACCGACGACCAGATCGACGGTCCGCCGTGCGGTGTTATCGGGTTTTCTCATTCTGGCAGCCGCAACTCTTTCCTTTTCCCAGACCGGCCCAAAGACCGGATGGAACTGGGCGAATCCCCTCCCGCAAGGGAATGACCTCCTCGGCGTCGATGCGATCGACGCCAATACCATCGTCGCGGTCGGCAAACTCGGCACCTGCCTGAGAAGCGTCGACGGGGGCGCGACCTGGCGGACCCTTGAAGTCACCGCAAACCCCGAAATCAACCTGAAGTCCGTTTTCTTCCCGAACCCCTCCACCGGCTGGATCGTCGGCAGCTCCGGAAGCATCTTCTTCACAAGCGACAGCGGCACGGATTGGGTTGCGAGGAATTCACCGGCGGGCGGCAGGGGACTGAACTCGGTGGCCGGCGCCGGCGGAAATGTCGGTTTTTGCGCGGGCGATTCCGGGGCGATCCTTCGGACGACAGACGGCGGAATCCAGTGGAAGTTGCTCGTGAGCCATACCACCCAGGACCTGAGATCCGTCTTTTTCCCCACGCGCACGACAGGTTACTGCGTCGGCGATTTCGCGACACTCCTCAAGACGACGAACGGGGGAGACACCTGGTTCAATGTCCCCGACTCGTCCCAGCTTATCCGGGATTACCAGTCCGTCTATTTCGTCAACCGTGACACCGGGTGGGTCGCCGGCTCCTCAGGCCTCGTCCTCGCGACGACAAACGGAGGCGCCAACTGGATCCGGCAGTTCACGGGCACTTCGACAATTCTGTCCCGCATCACGTTCGTTTCTCCGACGGTCGGACTTGCGGTCGGGGGGCGGGTTCTCCTCCAGACCTCGAACGGCGGAACCTCCTGGTCCTCCTCGGTGCTCGACTCCGTGAACTCTCTGAGAGACCTGTCCTTCGGCGATGCCTCCAACGGCTGGATCGTCGGCGACAACGGAGAGATCAAGTACACGGTCAATCAGGGAGGTGTCTGGACCCGGTTTCGCAATAATGTGACGGTCGACCTCTTTGGGACGACGTTCCGGGATCCGGTCCTCGGGTGGGCGGTGGGAGCCCAGGGAACGGTGATCCGCACCTCGGACGGAGGAGCCACCTGGGCGAAGGAGGCCACGCCGACGAGAAGCGCCCTCCGGGCGACTTACTTCACCTCCGACAGCAAGGGCTGGGCCGCCGGAGACGCCGGAACCCTGATCGGCACAACGGACGGATTCACCTGGTCGAAAGTCGAATTGGATTCGTCGAATGCGCTCCTCTCCATTTACTTTCCCGACCCCCAGAACGGCTGGGTCGTGGGCCAGCGGGGCACCATCCTCCACACCTCGAACGGGGGGACTGACTGGTCTGAAACCGCGCTCGACACTTCGCTCACCCTCAGTTCGGTCTTCTTCGTTGACAATCAGACCGGTTGGATCACGTCGGTCTTCGGCGCGAATTCGGACACGACTTCGATCTTGAAGACGACCGACGGAGGCGCGACCTGGACCGAGGTCGCGAGGGATGCCAGAGCCCTCTTTCAAATCCAGTTCATTAATTCCGACACCGGCTGGGCCGTCGGAAGGTTTCACCGGCTGATCAAGTCCACGAACGGCGGGCTCACCTGGCACCCTGAGATCACCCCGTTCCTCGGGACGCAGCATTTTCTTGCCCTCGACTTTGTCGACAAGAATTCGGGCTGGGTTGTCGGGAGCTCCGGAACGATTCTCCATACCTCGAACGGCGGAGACGATTGGATCGTCCAGGCGACGACGTCCGCCCGGCTTCTCTATGGCGTTTCCTTCACGGACAATGACCATGGCTGGATCGTCGGATCGAACGGTTGCATTCTCGTCACTTCCGACGGCGGAGGCGCTCCTCCCGCGCCTCCTCCGGCGCCGCCCAACTACGAAGTGGAGCATGTCGGACAGAGCCTCCCCAATCCGTTCATCCCGAAGCAAACCCCCTTCGCGCTGATTCCGTTTCAGCTGAAGATCCGGTCGAGTGTCGTGATCAAGGTCTATGACGCCCTCGGACGGCTGATGCGCGTTGTCGACGCGGGAAATTTCGAGCCCGGCCTCCACGACCAGACGAGCGGTGCGCCCGGTTGGGACGGAAAAGACAGCTTTGGTTCTCCCGTGCCCACCGGCATCTACTTCTACCGGGTGATCACCAAAGAGTTCATCGAAACACACCGGATGATTCTGTTGCGGTGACGGCTACCTGTACCTCAGCGGAAACGGTAGCCGCAGGCTTTAGCCTGCGGTCCGCGACCTTCAGGTCGCGGATTCCGATACCGAACCGGCGATTCTCGTTCCCACACTCTGCGTGGGAACGCATATGTCGGCGCTCCGCGCCGACGCCCTGCCAGGGCCGAACGATCTTGATAAAACCGGTAGCCGCAGGCATTAGCCTGCGTTCAATTAACTCACGATCAGTTCACCATAAGGAGAAGGAGGCGCTCTGAATATTCGGTCGATGCCCATTTAACCCGTACACTTAACCCATACTGCCCCATCATTTCTAAGAGAAGGAGGCACTCTTATGAAAGTCGAGCGATGGCAATCCAGAATCCCATACCTGCTGAGCCGTTCCATTCTCATCCTCTCCCTGAGCGGCTTCACTAATCATGTTCAAGCGCAAATTGCGACACACCCGGTCATCAGCGAAGTCTACGGCGGCGGCGGAAACGCCGGTGCGTTCTACAAGAACGACTTCGTCGAACTCTACAATCCCACTTCATTTCCCGTTACGATGACGCACTGGTCCGTCCAGTACCAATCGGCCTCCGGAACAGGGTCCACCTGGCAAAAAACCGTCTTCTCCGGAACCATCCCCGCCCATCAATTCTTCCTCGTGCAGGAGGCGCAGGGATCGGGCGGGACGGCTCCGCTGCCGGCTCCCGATGCCGCCGGCACGATCTCCCTCGCGTCAACAGGGGGGAAGGTCGCTCTCGCGGGCGACACGGTCACCATTTCAGGCCCGGCCGGAGCGAACGTGATCGATTTTGTCGGCTACGGGAGCGCAAACCAATTCGAGGGGTCGTTGCCCGCAGGGGCGCTCTCGAACACGACAAGCGCCGAGCGGAAAGCGCAAGCCTCCTCGACGCTCTCGTCGATGTCCGGGGGCGGAAGCGACTCGCTGTCGGGAAACGGATGGGACGGCGGAGACAACCGGTCCGACTTCGTGATCACGAATGTCCAGGGTCCGCAAAATCTCTCCTCGCCTCCGGAGAACCCCCCATTGCTCGGAGATCTGCCGCCGGTGATATCGAATGTCGCGCGGTCGCCCCACGTCGCCGACCCCGGCGGTACGGACACAGTGACGGCGAGCATTTCCGACGCCGACGGCGTTGTCTCATCCGCGAGGATTTCGATCAGGGTGGACGGTGGCGCGTTCGATTCCTCCGTCGCGATGGCGCCTCTGGGCGGAACGCAGTTCCGTGGGGTGATTCCCTCGGGAAAGCACGGCCCGGCGGGAACCCTTGTCGAATATTTTATCTCGGCACTCGACGATTCGTCCAAATATTCCTCGACCCGCAGTTCCCCCGGGGGATACTTCGTCGGAGACGCCCCGGTTTCCGCCGTGAAATCACACCCGCTACCCGACGTCGCCGGCTACGGAGTCCGGGTCTCAGGCACGCTGAACGTCCGCACGAACACATTCGCAAACGGACAGGGTTTTCTTCAGGACGCGTCCGGCGGCATTGGCCTGTTTCTTGCAGGTGGACTCCCGGCGTACAACGCCGGAAGGAATGTGAGAGTGGAGGGGACTATTGTTTCCGTTGAGGGCGCGTATCATATCGGCGGACCGGGATTTTCATTTACGGATACGTCTCTCGGAAATTCAACTATTGCGCCGGTGACGCTGACGCTTCCCCTTCCCGAGGCTTCCGGATATTTGAACGAAGGAAAGCTTGTGAAGATTCTGGCTCTCTCGACCTCATCAAGCGGGGCGTTCAGTCCGGGGACGAGTTACTCGTATCACACCCCCGGATCGGATACGATCACATTGAGAGTCGAGAGTTTCGCCGGATTGAACACGCTCTCCGGCACGCAGATTCCTTCCGCTCCGCGTGATGCGGTCGGCATACTTTCGTATTCGAATGGATTCCAGAGACTCAAGCCCCGGACGGCATCCGACATGGGGAATCTTCCGCTTCTCACCTTTGAGGCAGCCGCATCGGGAAACTGGAGCGACACCAATACCTGGTCGAGCCGCCAGGTGCCGGGAGACTCAAGCGATGTCACCTTTTCGACGCCCGGTGTGACGGTGACGGTCGATCTTCCCGACGCCCGGTGCAGGAATCTCACCATGACGGGGTCCGGGACTTCCCTCGGGCCCACCCTGCGGTTTGACCAGTCCGGAACGCCCCAGTTGACGATAAACGGCAATTTGAGCATTTCCGGGGGATCCGGCAGCGGCCAGGGGGGCAGGTCGAAGCTTACCTCCAACGGGAACGGGGGGGCCACTCTGGTCCTGAAACAAGGCATTTCCACCTCGACCAGCAATATTATTGGAAATGGTAGCTCAGGCTTGAATATGAACGAAGGATTCGTCAAATTAGTAAGTATATCTTCCGACACACTCAGGAACAGCGCCGGGCTACGGCTCGGGAATCTTACGGTCGGTGACGGCGTGAACTCCAAGGTGTGTGTCTGGTCCGCATCGAAAAAAACAACAATAGTGCTCCGAAGCCTGATCGTGAAAAGCCATTCTACATTCTGGATCGGCGATGCCGCGGATACAAATTCCGGCGACATCGGTAACTCGTCCGCGAACGGGGTTCCGACGCTCACGGGCGGGATCACCGTCGAGCCGGACGCGCAGTTGCTCGTGCAGCAATCTCCAGCCGGCGGCGGACACGGTGCGATCAACCTCGATGGGGGGGGAATCACGAACGAAGGGACAATTCTTCTGCACACGGGCGACGCGGCCGGATCGTCGTACCGCGTGAACATCGGCGGACTTCCGGCAGGCTCCGCTTCCTCCAGTCAATCGGTTCGGGGGAGCCGAAGCGCCGGATTTGCGGATATCGAGGTCGCGTCCGGACATACGTTTTCGATCGAACAGGGCTTCGCCATTCCCGATCCGTACCGCCTCTCCCTGGGAGGCACGCTGGTGGAACTTCCCGGCGAAACCGTTACCGGAAGGGTCGAGGCAACGCGCCTCGTGGCCCGATCGGCGCCACAGAATTTCGGCGGGATCGGTTGCACGATACTCGCCGATGGCTCGGCTCCCGAATCCACCGAGGTGGTCCGCGTGACCGGCGCCGCCTCGGGTCCGTCCAT
Source organism: Bacteroidota bacterium (assembly GCA_036522515.1). NCBI lineage: Bacteria > Pseudomonadati > Bacteroidota > Bacteroidota bacterium. Next base: position 39,392 of record DATDFQ010000019.1, on the reverse strand, counting down.
CCTTCGCTACTTTGAAATCATCCCTTCTGTGAATGCCGGCCTGGATGCCTCTCTCGATTTTTCCTACGATGACTCCGAGCTCAACGGACAGGATCCCCGATCCCTTCGATTGTGGAGATCCGCCGACGTAGGCGCAACCTGGTCTGCGCCGGCAGGGTCGATCGCCGACACACTTTCCCGCACCGTGCGCCTTTCCGGAATCCATTCGTTCTCGCGTTGGACCGCCTCGGACGCCGCGCACGTCCTGGGAAATTCGACGGTCGAGATGCGGTATTCGCTTTCTGAGAATTGGAACCTGGTATCCTTCCCGTTGAGCGTCGCCGGCCGGACCTTGAACTCACTCTTCCCGGGCGCGATCTCGCCGGCTTTCCGGTATGACGGAGGGTATCTCCCCGCGGACACGCTCAAACCGGGAACGGGGTACTGGTGCAGGCTTCGCTCGGCGGAAGCAGACACGATCTCGGGCGTCGCTGAGTCTGTCGATTCGGTGAAGGTGTCGGATGGATGGAACCTGATCGGCTCGCCTGCCTATCCGATTTCAGGTTCACAGATTGTCCAGGTCCCCCCGGGAATCGTCTCCTCAAATTATTTCGGCTACGAAAACGGGTACGTCGTCGCCCGGACGCTCGAGCCGGGGAAGGGATACTGGGTCAAGGTTTCGGGCGGGGGGACATTGTTCTTTTCGGCCGTGTCCCGCGCCGCCGGCTCCGTGGAGCGGACGGGTTCAGGCCCCCCATAGAAGTTTTGAATTGAATAATTAAATTTAAATACACATACATCACCCATAGAAAGAAGCGATCACCTATGCAATTCCGTACGATGTTTCTTCTTCTCGTCGGAGGCTTGTTCTTCGTTGTTCAAACCGCGGTCACGGCAAACCACTGCCAGATTTACGGGCGTGTCTTGCGCGGCAATATCGATGGAAGGGGGCTTGAGGGGATGCTGGTCCTGAAAACCCCAGTCGAGAACCTCGGGATGGATACCCTCTATACCGATTCTGAGGGTGCGTTCCGGTTCACTTCGCTGCCGGGATATCAGAACTATACCATCCAGGTCGTTTTTCCGCCCGAGTATTTGTCCATCGACGCGCTGCGCGGCTACACTGCGCAGCTCGGAGACTCGGGTCAGGTCAGCATCTCCCGAAAACTGAACAGCACCACGCTCATCGTCTTCGTCGCCGGGGGATGCATCAGCGCCGAGAACGATTTTCTCCTGGCCAGACCCGCGGATACGGTCACCTACCGGTCGTTCAATCCGACGGATCTGATTCCCAGGACGGATGGAAAGCTGCTCAAGCCTGTCAAGCGCGGGAAAGGAATCCCGAACGCCTCCAACCTCCTCTGGGAGGTCGTCACGTTCGGAGGATTCGCGCCGGGCTCGAGCCAGAGCGACCAGGCGGGGGGGATGCGCGTCGGGATCCCCTACATGTTCGAGACCTCTCCCGATAAATGGAAGCCGGATCCGGTCCTGAGCAAGGAGTATTGCTGGGCCCGCCTCACCAAATGGAATTTCAAGACGGAGATGGGGAAGAACTTTGCCGATCTTCAGACGACTCTCGAGGATCGCACCGGCGGGCATAGCGGCGCCCCGCGCGGACTCGATTCGTCGTTCGTTCGGGGAGTTGCCAAAAAGCCGATGTTCGGAGAGAAGAAGAAGCTTACTCCCGCCAAGCAGAACAACAGATTCTTCGCGGACCTGATCGCTCTGAAGGTGGGGATCGTCTCGAGCGAACTCCAACAGACCCCCTACGGGTTCGCGGACCTGGTGTACGATGAGGATAATTCGCTTCGCGGATTGACAATCCTCCAGATCGCGGCGCGAGCCGATTCTGCGATGACGCTATGGTCCCAAAAAGACTGGAATATCCCGCTGCTCGACGAGGTCATCTCGAAGATCAACAACTCGTTCCGCGGAGGGTTCAACCCGGGTGACACGCTCTCGTTCGTCGATGGGGACAAATTGGTCCTCAGGGGGTCTCAGCCGGTGTACAGCACCTCATTTCTCTTCCCCCCGGGAAAGCCGTCGAAGCCGCCCGCTCCGGCCGTCCGGCCGAAGATCGCGGTGAACGCCACGCCGGGTGATTTCATTCTCAGCCAGAATTATCCCAATCCGTTCAACCCGACCACGACGATCGATTTCGAACTGGGCGGCTCTTCGTTCGTCACCCTCCGCATATTCAACACGATCGGGCAGCAGGTCATGACGCTTCTCGAGCACGAGCAGATGGAGGGCGGAACGCAGGAAGTGACGGTCGACGCATCCCGGCTGGCGTCCGGAATTTACTTCTACCACCTGAGCGTCGAAGACCCGGCGACGGGTCTGCTGCAATTCCAGTCGTTGAAGAAGATGGTGCTCCTCAAGTAAGGGTAACGGCTGCAGAGGTCTCGGTAGCCGCAGCCTTCAGGCTGCGGTCCGCGACCTGTAGGTCGCGGACATCGATTCCACCGGGCATACGGTTCTGATCTTGTCATCCTGAGCGCAGCGAAGGATCTTCCGATAGGGACTCTCCGTCTGCGCCCGGGGTGACAGATTTTCTCGCATCGTCGTCCCGATATGCTTCTGATCGGGATCTTCATAACGGGGGGCATACTTTTGTACACTATAGAGAAGGCTTATGACAAAGTTGATATCGAAGGGGTGGTTCTCTCTCGCTGTACTTAGTCTGCTCGTAGCGTTGTTCGTCGGGCCACAATCCGTGAAGGCCCAGTCCATCATCGTCAACGAAGTTTATAATTCCAGCCTCTCTACCGATGAGTGGGTCGAGCTCCTGGTCGTTCAGGACAGCCTCGATCTCCGGAATTGGAGTATCCGCGATTTCAACGGGAGCGGTGTCGCGCAAGCGCCGCTGGTATTCAATAACATCCCGTTCTGGAGCGTCATGCGGAAAGGGACCCTGATCGTCATCGGCCTCTCCGGTATATCCACGCCCGAGGATACAGACCCCTCCGACTACACGCTGGTAATTAAGACCTCGAACTCTACCTATTTCACCGGGACCTCGTTTCTCTTCTCGGGCGCAAGCGACGAAATCGAGATCCGCAATTCAGCCACCACCCATATATTCGACGTCTCGTGGGGTTCGGCAAACGCCGGATCATCGCCGCAGGTGCATTTCACCGGCGCCTCCTCATCCAACACCAGCATGGCGTTCCAGGGGAACGACACGAGCCAGCTGAGTTCGACGGGGAACTGGCTTCAGAATACCACCGCCTCCCAGGGCCTCGGCAACTCCCCTACCAACACCGCCTGGATCAGCGCCCTTCATGCCCATGCGGACGGATCGGGGTTTGCGACGATCGATCCTGATACCACCAAGCACGGCGTCGCCTACACGTTGACGATCGACTACCACCGCGATACCGCGTTTACGATCACGGATATGCGGATCATTATCCCCCGTAACTTTGCCTGGTCCCACTCGACCGGGGACGTCAACGCGACGAACATCACCGCAACGACCTCGGTCAGCGGCGACACGATCTATTTCAATTCGATCACGTTCAACGTGGACACGACGGTCATCACGATCATGAACGTCACCGGCGCGGACAGCACCGCGTTCTACCCCATCAACGTGCAGACGAAATCGGTCAGCGATTACGACAATACAATTCCGATCCCGAAGATCACGAATTTCGGCCTGCCGATCACGGTCGGAGAGGTCAAGGCGAACGACGCCAACGGGGTCCTCCTGCGGGCGGGCAACCTCGTCACCGTCAGCGGCATCGTGACGGTCGCCAACCAGTTCGGAAGCCCGTCGTACATCCAGGACAACACCGGAGGCATCGGAATCTTCGGCTCCAATTTTTCGACCGCGGTTCAGACCGGGGACGAGGTGATCGTCACCGGCAAGATCGATCCGTTTAACGGGTTGACCGAAATGACGTTCCCGACGCTCGATTCGATCGTGAGCACCGGCAACACCGTGACGCCCGTGGTGCTCACGAACTCCCAGGTGACCCACGACGGCGTGGGGGGCCTCGAATCGTACGAAGCGCTGCTGGTGCGGATCAACGGCGTTACGGTGACGGATCTCTCCAATAATACGATTGCCTCCTGGGCGGTCTCCGGCTCCGGGGCCAATTACCGGCTGCACGACGCCACAGACACGCTCGCGGTCCGCATCGACAATAATGTGGATTTCGCAAACGGACCCGCCCCGCAGAGCACGTTCGATATCGTCGGGGTCGTCGGTCAGTTCAAGTCGAGCTCTCCGTTTATCGGAGGCTACCAGTTGATGCCGAGGGGCTCAACCGACATCCTTGCAGCGGGACCGATCATCACGACGCTCCCGTACGAGACGAACCTCACGCAAACATCGCTCAGGATCAACTGGGTGACCGCCAATAACGGTACTTCACGTCTGCGCTACGGGACGACCACAGCGTATGAGCTCGGGGTCGTCGCGCCGGACACCATTCATCGTACCGTCCACGCGATCGATCTGACCGGGCTTTCCCCCGCCACGATCTATCACGTTCAGGCATTCTCGGTGAGCTCCGATACAAGCAGGTCAGGCGATCTCGTCGTGAGCACCTCTTCGCCACCCGCCTCGACCGGCGTGATCAACGTTTATTTCAACAAGACAGTAAACACCTCCGTCTCCTTCGGAGAAAATGCGCTGGGAAACCAGGACCTGGTTAGTCTCATCAACAACCGTATCGACCATGCCCAGCGGTCTATCGATTTGGCGTTGTACAGCCTGAGCGCCACAAACCAGGGGGCCGTGATCGCGAGCCACCTCGTCTCTGCGAAGAACCGTGGAGTTAGCATTAGGGTCATTTGCGAGGACGATAACTACGGCACAGGCGGCAGCGCGTTCCCCACGCTTGTCGGCAACGGTATTCCCCTGATCACCGACAAGTACGATCTGGTCTGGAACGGGCAGGCCCTCTCTCACAACAAGTTTTTTGTCATCGACGGCCGCGGGGGCGCTCCCGAGAGCGTCTGGGTCTGGACCGGTTCCTGGAATCCAACCTCATCCGGAACACTTTCGGACAGGCAGAACTCGATCGAGATCCAGGACCAGGCGCTCGCAGGCGCTTACACCACGGAGTTTAATCTGATGTGGGGGAGCAGCACCGAGACGCCGAATCAGGCGAACTCGCGCTTCGGCGGACGCAAGACCGACATCGTTCCGCACCATTTCACGATCGGCGGCGTCCCGGTGAGCGTCTATTTCAGCCCCAGCGACCATACGACGTCGCAGATCCGTTCCACGATGGCCAAAGCGCAGAGTTCCATCGCCGCATGCATCCTCACGTTCACGAGGAAGGATATCGCCGACACGATCATTACGAGGAAGAACTTGGGGAAGAAAGCCCGGCTCGTCATCGATAACAACACCGACACGGGCAACCAGTTCGCGTACCTGCAATCCAATGGGGTAGACGTTCATCTCAAGGGAGGAACCGGGCTCCTTCATCACAAGTATGCGGTGATCGACGGCGATGACATTTCCGGAACGCAATACCTGGTCACCGGATCCCATAACTGGTCGAACAGCGCCGAGACATCCAACGACGAGAACACGCTCATCATCCAGGATCGCCGTATTGCGAATCTTTACCTCCAGGAGTTTGTCGCGCGCTACTACGAAGCGGGCGGAACCGATTCGATCCATGTCACCTCTGCGTCCGTCTTCTCGGTGGCGCCCTCGAGCCTGAATTTCGGATCCGTTTCGGACGGCGGTTCGAAAATGGACAGCCTCACGGTCTCCAACCCGGGAAACCTGTCGTTTTCTGTGAGCGCGGTCGCCTCTACGAATGGCCGGTTCAGCGTGACCCCCACGACCGGTACGATCGCGCCTTCCGCCTCCCAGAAATTCTACGTGACATTCTCGCCCCTCGCGCCGGGCCTTGAGACCGGATCCATAATTTTCACCCATGACGCCCCCGGCTCGCCGGATACGGTTGCCGTTCAGGGGACGGGCACGGGCGGCCCGCCGATGGTCACGACGGCGATGGCTCTTACGCAGGGATGGAACCTGCTTTCTCTTCCCTCGCTCGTTCCGAACGGAAAGAAGGAGGTCGTTTTCCCCGGTGCAAGCTCGCGAGCCTTTAACTACTCGTCCGGTTATTTCGTCCCCCCGAACGACAGCCTTTCGAACGGTTACGGGTACTGGGTGAAATTCGACTCGGCGCACACCGATTCCGTCACCGGAATCGTCCTGTCTTCCGACTCCGTCACCGTAACCGCGGGATGGAACATCATCGGATCACTGAGCGTCCCGGTCGCGGCTGCCTCGGTCGTCCAGCATCCGGGCAACAACATCAATTCGAAATTCTACGGCTACGACTCGGCCTATTCCATCGCCGATTCGATCAGGCCCGGAAAAGGGTACTGGGTCAGGGTGAATCAAAACGGATCTCTCTCATTTTCGGCTTCGGGCGCGGCCCCCAAGGTCGCCGCAATCTCGCTGCCGGAGTCGTTCAACAGCCTGACCGTCGCGGACGCGTCGGGCAACAGGAAAACTCTCTATTTCGGCGCCCAGAAGGGCGACTCTCCGGACGTCGAAATGTATTCGCTTCCTCCGGTGCCTCCTCCTGAGGCGTTTGACGTACGGTTCCGGTCAGGCAGGTCCGTCGAAACCTACACGTCCGTTCAGGCGAAACCGGCGGTGCTTCCGATCCAGATTCAGACGGCGCACTTGCCCCTCTCGGTGAGTTGGAGTATAGCTGCAGGCGAAAAGACGACCTTCTCGCTCCGGTCAGCCGGCGTTTCCGGCGGGAATGCGCTGCAGCTTTCGGGAACCGGAAAGGCCACTTTCACCGGAGAGGTGCCTCAACTCCTTTTGACGATCGCTCCTTCGAGGCCCGTCCCGGACCGGTTCTCACTGGAACAGAATTTTCCCAACCCGTTCAATCCTGTCACCACGATTCCGTTCGCCGTTCCCCGGCAGGCGGCGGTGACCTTGCGGATTTTCAACGTTCTGGGTGAAGTGGTCGGTACCCTGCTGCAGGATCAGGAGTATCAGGCGGGGTACTTTAGCGTTGGTTTTGATGCGAGCCGGCTCTCTTCCGGTGTCTATTATTACGAGTTCGCCGCGAAAGAGAAGGAGGGCGGAAATTTCCGCCAGGTCAAGAAGCTCGTACTCGTTCGATGACGGCTGCGTCTTCCTAATCTTTAATTCTCGCTCCCACGGTCTCCGTGGGAGCGGAGATTGGGGACGCTCCGCGTCCCCCGGCCGCGGAGCGGCCGAATCATTGGTTCTCACGCAGGGCGTGGGAACCAGATAAAAATCAAATTTCTATCCACCCATCCAATGAGATGCTCATGAAAACATTGATAAAACTTTCCCCCTTCATCCTTATTTCAGCCCTCTTCTTCACCGGGGCCGGAATGGCATCCGGAGGGATCCGGGGAGTCCGCTCGGGCACGATGGTGACGCCCAGGTTGGTTCCCTCGGCCGCGGCGCTCTCTTCTCCCGAATTGCTGCAGCCCCTTTCGATCCACATGAAGGGCGAGAACGAAGACCATCCCGAATCGCCGCTGACCGAGGAGCAATGGGAAGCGATGAAGGCGGCGACCCCCGTCCAGTTCGACGGGAGGGGGATTCTCACGATCGACCGGAGCGCCCGGCAGGGTATGCCGCCGGTGAACGGAAACCTTCAATCCATCCAGGCGCCGTTCCTTACCACAAACTTTGAGGGGACGATACAGGATTTCTCGATCCCTTGCGACGCGATGGTGGCGGTCGGTCCCACCCACGTCATCTCCACCGGGAATAGCACCATACGGATCCGCCCGAAGACCGGCGCCGCCGCTACGACGATACGCGCAGACGTGTTCTTCGGCTCAAGGGTTACCTCGGATTATTTCGACCCGAAGGTGTTGTACGACGTTCTGGAGAATCGGTTTGTGCTCCTCTACGACGAGCTGATCGACAACACCGAAGCGAATTATTTTGTGGCGATTTCCCAGACATCCGACGCGCTGGGTTCATGGTATATCTACCAGTTCAACATGGCAGTGGACGGCGACAGTGCGACCGGCAACTGGGCGGATTTTCCCGGCCTCGGCATGGACGACAATTCGCTCTACATGACCGCAAACATGTTTTCGTTCCCCACTTCGACCGCGACCTTTCAGTATGTGAAAACGCGCATCGTCCCGAAGGGCCTGATGTATATCGGGAACCCTGTGCCATACATCGATATCCTGGGCGTCCCGGGTACCGGGATTAGCGCATTCACGATGAAGCCTTGCGTCTCTCTCTCCCATACGGATGAGGGGCGCCTATTGATCACTCCTTTCGCCGGCGGGAATGCCGTCGGGCTCTATCATATTACCGGCGGCCCGTTCGATCCGGTCCTCGACAAGGTCGCCCAGATCCCCGTTTCCGGCTACAGCGCCCCTCCCGACGCCCCCCAGAAGGATTGCACGCTCCCCTCGAACAGCAAGATCAAATTGGGCGACGCGAGGACGCAGGATCCCGTCTGGAGGGACGGCTATCTCTACGCGACTCATACGATCGGTGTCACCATCAATGGGGGCCCCGTCTCGGCGGTCCGGTACTACAAGATCAAGACGTCCGATGCGACCATCGCCACGGATGAGACCTTCGGCGCAGAGAACACCTGGTACTTCTATCCCGGCGTGACGGTGGATGGCGCCGGAAGCGTCTATTTCTCCTTCGGACGTTGCAATGCGAACGAGTATGCATCGGCATATTTTTCCGGGAAACGGAAGTCCGACACGAACATACAGCCGAGCCTTCTTCTGAAGCCCGGAAGCGTCGGTTACCGGTGTGGTTCAGGCCAGCGGTGGGGCGATTACGAGGGGATCTCGATCGACCCCTCCGACACGACAGACCTGAAAAGCTCCGCCTGGCCCGTGGGCCTCTGGGCGAAGGGAACGAACGCGTGGGGATCGTGGGTGGGGAAAACCGCCTTTTTCTACCACGCGATCAGCGGAACGGTCCTCGACGATTGCGACAGCAGCGCCGGGACGGCAGGGGACAGGACGCCCGTTCAACTTGCCACGGTCGTTCTTCACCGCGACTCCACCATTCTCGCCACGACAACGACCGACAGCGCGGGACATTACCGGTTCGGATTCCTCGATGACGGCACTTACAACGTGACGCTTACTCTCCCGCCCTCCAGTTTTGCCCTCGACGCCATTCCGGGGACCGGAGGCGATTCTCAGACGAAGCTCAGTGCGACCAACCTCCAGGTGGCGGTCTCGGGCGGAGCCTCGGCGTCGGAGCTCTCGACCGGCAACAATTTTCTGATCGTCAGGCCTCACGGGGTCCCGGCGGCAAGCGGTCTCTCTCCGAACAGCTACTCTTCCGGCGAGCCCGATTTCACTGTGACCGTTTCGGGGACAAACTTCGTGCCCTGCTCGGTGGTGCGGTTCGCGGGAAGCAATCGCGCGACGACGTTTATCTCGCCGACAACGCTCCAAGCGACGATCCTCGCCTCCGATATCGATTCGACGGGATCGTTCCTGATCACCGTCTTCAGCCCGTCGCCGGGAGGGGGATTATCGAACACACAGAAGCTGACTGTTCATACTCCCGCTCCGGTCTTCTCGGTGGCGCCGCCGTCGCTTTCGTTCGGCAATGTCCTGGTCGGGCACATGAAGACCGATACCGTCACGGTGACCAACACCGGGACTGATACGCTGACGATTAGCGCAGCGGGATCGGACGACCCCCAGTTTACCGTCAGTCCCGCGAACGCTGCCATTCCCCGGCAGGCGAGCCTTGGGTTCGCGGTAAATTATATCCCAACCTCGACCGACAGCGCCTCGGGGCATGTGATCTTCGTGCACGACGCCTCGACATCCCCGGATTCCGTCGATGTCTTCGGCGGCGGACGCGACAGCACGACCTTTCGGACCGCGACACCCAGGGAATGGGCGACGGCGGTCGATAACAAGCTGAAACACAAGAGCATGAAGAGGAAGGCGGACAAGGTATTCTTCAAATTCAGCATTACGGCGCCCGCGAATGCGATCCTTACCCCTCATCTCCAGTTGTCGTTCAACATGGAGATCGATCACATGACCGTCTACACCTCGAAGGCGAAGGCCGATACCGTGGCGTATACCGGCCGTATCATCGATCCCAAGAGAAAAGTCTGGACCTACACGTTCGGGGGCTCGGTCGCAGCCCATCAGGAGATTCAGATGGACGGGGTGGGACGCAAGGGAAAGAAGATAGCCCTCAAGTATCTCTGGTCCGATAATGCGGTGGCGACGAAGCAGAAGGGGGTGGTGCCCGATTCCCTCAGCCGCATCGATCTGAACCAGACCGGCTTGCCCAGCCCGAATCTCAACAACGTGGGGGAGGAGCTCTTCCCCAAGGGGTTCGGACAGGATGAGACATACTTTTCGGATGTCACACCGCTTATCGTCGGCGTGCCCCGGGGGCCGAAGGGCGCAAGCTCGGTGAAACTTAAGAAGTACGCAAGCGTGATCAAGTCATTCATCGATACGAAAACCGGAACGCAGCATACGCAGGGCCCGACGTGCCTTAACAAGTTGATTACGGGTGATTCGATCAAGAGCCAGCTGACAGACCTCTCGCCCGTGAAGAAAAATGACAACCTGTTCGCTCAATTGCTGGCGCTCAAGCTGAACCTCGGTGCGAGTGAGACGAACAAATTTCCTGTCGGGTTGGGTGAGTTGACGTTTTTCGACACTTCCGATTCCGCCAATTCCTTCAACGGCATGCTGGTATCGGATGTCATGAATGCCGGCGACACGCTCATTTCCTGTCTGCCGCTGACGGCAATCGTCCCGTCTCCATCGCTGGCAGAGTTGCTCGCGACTCTTCAGAAGATCAATAGCGCGTTCGCGGAGTCAAGCAATTTCAAGGATACGATTTCGTTCTTCGAGAAAATCGCGTTGCCGGGCGTTAAACCGGTCAGCGACGTAAGTTATCTGCGTCTCACGCCGGGGACGGTTCCCCGCACCTTCCTCTCCGCCGGAAGCGTGCCCCCCGGGATTCCCCTGGCATATGCCCTGTACCAGAACTATCCCAATCCGTTCAACCCGGTGACGAGCATTCAGTTCGATCTTCCCCAGCCGGCGCTCGTGACGTTGAAGATCTATGATATTCTGGGGCGCGAGGTGAAGGTGCTTCTCGACCAGGAGCTCTACGATGAAGGAGTCCAGGGGATCGACTTCGACGGGGCGCACTTCGCCTCGGGGGTTTATTTTTACCGGCTGATCGCCGAGGGCGTGAAGGACGAGCAGGACGAGAATTCGACGTCCCAGCGGTTCGTCGATGTCAAGAAAATGATCCTCCTCAGATAGGTCCGGAATTCAGGCACCGCGGCGTCGGACATTGCTCAAGTACGTTGTGCTGATATTCGCATGCCTGCAGATCGCGGCGGGACAGACCTGGGTAGCCAAGGTATCTGCCTCTTCGACGGTTCTCGGGGATGCGCTCGCGTCGAATCCGCTCAACCGTAATATCATCTACGGAGCGCCGGGCGGCCGCCAACTCTACGTCAGCCGGGACCGCGGTTATACCTGGCACCCTTTTGGGAGCCTCGTTTCCCAATCAGGGACGACGGATAATGCGATCAAGTCGATCGCCGTCAATCCTCACGATACCCTCCAACTGGTCGTCGGGGTCGAATCGGCCAGCAGTTCCCCCGACCGGATCCTGAAATCGACGAACGGCGGCGTAAGCTGGACGTTGACCTGGAACGGGTCCTTCACCTACTACGGAAAGCCGGTCGAGTTCAAGCCGGAACATCCCGATACGATGTACACGATGGGGATGGATTCCATCTACCGGAGCACGGACTTCGGCTCCACCTGGACGCTCGTGAGAACGACGGTCGGACTCTTTAACGCATGGTGCGACGGAGAGATCAGGCCCGACAGCGCGAACATCCTCTTCCTCGGCGATTACACCACGGGCATCTGGAAGACCACCGATCACGGGCTCACCTGGCGGAAAGTCATGTCAAGCGACGGCGAGATTCCTTCGATCGCGATCGATCCGTTCCATCCCCGGACAATGTATGCGACCCGATTCGCAGGGGGCGGGGGAGTCGTCAAGAGCACCGACGGGGGAGAGAACTGGAACACGCTCACGACTCCGCTTTCCACCGGTCCGGGTTGGTGGATCACCTGCTCCATGGCCAATCCCGGATACGTGTATATGGGGGTTTACGGCGCCAACCCGGGTGGGATCTACGTTTCAGCCGACTATGGGAATTCCTGGCGCCTGTTCGCCGCCGGCTTCGGCCCGAATTCGCTTATCAATTACGGCCTGCTTGCCGTCGATTCTCTGAGCGTCGTCGCTTCCCAGATCGACGGCCTCTGGCGCCTCCAGTACCCGGCTTCGGTGCATGTGACAGGACCGAACGGAGGCGAGGTGCTCCAGGCCGGCTCACCGCATCCGATTTCCTGGACCGCATCGAACCTCCTTTCACTCCGGATCGCCTTCTCAACCGACAATGGTTCCAGCTGGACCACCATCGCCGACAGCATCGGGCCCTCGCAATCTCCCTACAACTGGACTCCGCCTGCGATTGTCTCGGCGACCTGCCGGGTGAGGATCACCGACGACCTGGTTCCGTTCGTCTCCGATCAGAGCGACACGAATTTTACGATTTATGTCAACCCCCTTGCGCTCCACGATCCGCTCGGCGGTGAACGCTGGTCCGCCGGATCGACGCGCACGATCGACTGGCTCGCATATCAGATTCCGACGCTGCGGCTCGAGTACTCCCCCGACGGCGGCGTGGACTGGAAATACATCACGAAGGTTCCCGGTTCCGCGGGAAGCTACAAATGGGTCGTTCCCGACGAGCCATCGACCGAGTGCAAGGTCCGGATCACCGATCTGGGCGATACGACGGTGAACAGGGTGAGCGACTCTCTCTTCACGATCACCAGGCCCGGGGGTTTCGCCGGAGCGCTGTTCATATCGGATAACGGCGCCGGCCTCGATTCGCTGAGATTCGGCGCGCGCCAGGGGGCAACCGAGGGGATTGACCCCGCGTTCGGGGAAATCGCTCTCCCGCCGAAGCCGGGCGCCGGGACGTTCGACGTCCGGTGGAGACTCCCCGCCGGTTCCGAAACAAAAATCGATTTCCGGGATACGGTCTCGGATGCCCACCCTGGGAACATCTTTCTGCTCGAGATACAGCCGGGGCCGTCGGGGTATCCGATGACCCTTTCGTGGAATCCTGAGAGCCTCTCCGCGGGGACGTACATCCTGAGAGACACCCTGACCCGGTCGGCGATAAGCGTCGACATGCGCAACACCGGAACAGTGATCATCGGCGGCCCGTCGGAGTCCGCGCTTGAGATCGTCGAGTGCAAGAGCGTTTGGTACACCTACTCCGGGAACGGCGGCTGGCTGCTCATGTCGCTTCCGGTCGACGCGGGCGACCGTAGAAAGAGCACATTGTTTCCGAACGCGCTCTCTCGCGCTTTTGCCTATCACGGAGGTTACCAACTTTCCGATACGATCGGACATGGGATCGGTTACTGGCTGAAGTCTGAGCAGGTCACCGTCGTGGGATGTCCCCGCACGCTCGATACCGTTGCGGTGAGCTCCGGCTGGAATATCATCGGAGCTCTTGCGTCACCGGTTTCTGTGGCATCGTTCCTCCCCATCCCGGATACGCTTTTCACGTCGAGTTTTTTCGGCTACGATCAAAGCTACTTTGTCGCGGATAGCATCAAACCCGGGCATGGTTACTGGGTAAGGGCGAGAGCCTCCGGCAGTCTGATCCTCGCATCGGGAGCCTCCGCGGTTCCGAAAGCGGTTCCGGTCTCCGACCCTCTTCGTGGCCTCAATACGCTCACGGTAGAGGAGGGAGGGGGTCACCGGCAAGTTCTTCGCTTCGGGGCGGAGGATCCCGGTATCAACCCCGGATACTTCGACATGCCTCCCCCGGCCCCGGAAGGGGGTTTTGACGTCCGGTTCGCGTCCGGCGGCATGGTGGCGGTTCACTCTGCGAACCTCAAAAATCCGGCGAATTTTCCAATCCTTCTCTCATCGGCCTCGGCGAGGATTAAAATATCGTGGCGTATAGACAATGAAGATAAATTCACTTATATTATCCTTGAAAACCGGGGCGATAAGGAGGTGGGTGAATTGCACCTCGCGGGCGCGGGCAGCGCGATGTTGCCTCGTTCCGACCAGGTGACTTACACGCTGAGAGTGCAAGAGGCACGGGAACACGGCAAAGTCCCGGAATCATTTTCGTTGGGTCGCGCATATCCGAATCCCTTCAACCCCATCACCCAGTTTCGATATTCGCTCGCGGCCGATGCGCGTGTGAGTATTCGCGTTTACAACATTCTTGGCGAAGAAGTCGCGAAGCTCGTTGAGGGAAGCCTTCCGGCGGGCGCATATGAAGCCGAATGGACAGGTACATCCGGGGACGGCCCCCCGGCGAGCAGCGGCGTGTACTTTATTCGAATGAATGCGTCTTCCGCGCAGTCAAGTTTTACGGAAGTACAGAAAGTTTTGCTGATCAGATAATAAGTTGTCATCCTGGGCAACAATTGTCATCCTGAGCGAAGCGAAGGATCTCGCAGCCGGCGGCATCGGTAGCCGCAAGCTTTAGCTTGCGTCTTTTTTCTTGGCAGGTTCAAACGAAATGATGGATCTCAAACGAAACCGGGCTACACATTGATTCCATGATACGACTTCTCACCCCGATCCTCATAGCCTTCCTCCTGCTCCACGGCCGTCTCGTTGCCGATTGGGGCTGCCGTCCGGATAGTTGCGTCCGCGTCTCGTCAGCAATTGGAAATCAGTGGAATATCCGTCTCGCCCCCGATGGCCGCTCCGGCGCAATCCTCGTCTGGCAGGACCGGCGGAATGGATCGGCGGACAAGCTTTTCCTCCAACGGATCGGATCATCCGGTAATCCGATGTGGGATGGAAACGGGATTCAACTTGCGAACACGCCGGGCCTGCAGTACTATCCCGAAATACTCTCCGACCAGGCCGGAGGCGCGTTTATCACCTGGCAGGACAACCGGTACGGTGTGGACTACGATATTTTCGCGCAGAGGATCGGACCAGACGGGTCGTCTCGCTGGTTTTCAAACGGGGTGCTCGTCTCCAACGCCGCGGGTCACCAGTACAACCCCCAGCTTGTCCCGGATGGCCAGGGGGGAGTCATCATCGTCTGGCAGGATAAACGGAACGGCGATTTTGATATCTATGCTCAGCGGCTCAACGCGGCCGGGCAGCCGCTCTGGTCGACCAACGGAGAACCGGTCTGCGTCCAGCCGGGTGACCAGGTCGAGCCCAGGCTCGTTCCCGATGGATTGAACGGAGCGATTATCGCGTGGACGGATTATCGCGCAGGAACCGGATTTTCAGACGTCTATTCTCAACGGATTTCCCCCGACGGTCAACGGATTTGGATCGCCGATGGAGAGCCCCTCTGTTCCGCCACGAACACCCAATGGAACGTTGACCTTGTCCCCGACGGCGTCGGCGGCGCAATCGCCTCCTGGCAGGACCGCCGTTCATCCCTCTTCGATAACATCTTCGCGCAGCGGATCGATGGCACAGGGCACACGCTCTGGACCGCGGACGGCGTCCAACTCGCGCCAGTCAGCGGGTTGCAGTATTATCCCCGGATGTCTTCGGATGGATCCGGCGGCGCGATTGCCGTCTGGCAGGATAACAGGCGCGGGTCTGACTATGACATTTACGCGCAACGGGTGGACCCGGCGGGCACGATCCTCTGGGGCGGAAAAGGCCAGGCCGTTTGCACGGCAAAGGGTCATCAATACAATCCCCAGCTCATCGTCCAGTCGGGGGAAGCGATCATCACCTGGCAGGACAAGCGGGGAACGGACTTCGACATCTACACTCAGTGCCTCGGTCCCGACGGAGCTCCCGCCTGGCAGTTCGACGGGGTGCCCGTGGCCATTCCGCCACGCGACCAGTTTCTCCCCCAGATTTGCAGCGACGGCGTAATGGGCGCGATTATCGCGTGGCCGGATTATCAACGGGGTGACGGGTCGACGGATATCTTCAGTCACCGGATCGGTGCCAACGGCCGGCTCGCAGGAGGCTGCTTCCGCACGATCACACAGGCCGGATACTCGCGCAAGCCGGAAAAGTTCAGGAACAAGTTCACCGGATTCATCGGAGCCAAACCGAACGAGGGGAACATCCGGGATTCCATCTTCGCGAGGGGGGCGTTCGCGAATGGAATACGCAACGGCATCGAGCGGCTCGACAGCGCCCGCCGGTACGGCTGGCAGCTCTTCACGAGCGCGTTTTATCTCAAGCACGCGCTTCCCCAAAACGGAACCCCACGCCCCTTCGACCGGTTGTTCGAGAGGTTCTTTGTCGGATTGATGAGGAATCCCTCCAACAAGCGGTATAACAACGCCATCTCCGGGGAGCTCCTGACGCTCAAATTGAACATTGCCGCAAGCGACCTGGGAATCACCCCGAGCGAGTTCGGCGACGTGATCTTCGTCGACACCTCGGACGCTCAGAATCCTCTGAACAACCGCTCGCTCCGCGAGGTTGCGAATACGGTCGATACGCTTCTGACCTACTGGCGGGCGCACCCGCGCGTGAATTACGAAAAATTGAACGCATCACTCGTCCTGATCAACAACGGCTTCGCGCAGGAAATCGATACGATCTCGACCAGTCCGATCCGGCTCAAGCCGACCGTCGCGCTTCTCTCGATACCGTACCTGCTGCCGGGGGCGGCTCCGGGTTCCGCGGCCAGGCAGGCGCAGTTCCAGCCCACGGCTGAACCTCCCGCTCCTGGGACATTCGATTTGCTGCAGAATTATCCCAACCCGTTCAACCCGGTCACGACGATCGAGTTCGAGTTGAAACAGCCGTCGATTGTGACATTGAAGGTCTATAATGTCCTTGGCCAGGAGGTGGCGAGATTGTTGAACCGCACACACCTCGACGAAGGCCGTCAACTCGTCGATTTCGACGCATCCTCAATGTCGACAGGAATTTATTTCTACCAGCTTCTGGCTGAACGGCTATCGGAAAACGGTACCGCTTTTTCGCAGGTCAGGAAAATGGTGTTCATCAAGTAGTGAGGCGTTCAATGGCACATCGGGGGTTGCGTACGCGCTTCGTGCCGTGCTCCGGCGCGGTGGTGTTGCTTTGCCTGGTTCTCTTCACGACGAAGGGATCGGCGCAGCTCGTCCGCGAATGGGTGGCGCATTTCAACGGGGGGTTGAAGGGCGGAGACAATGGCTCCGCCGCCATGGCGACCGACGATTCGGGAAATGTTTACGTCACCGGATGGGCGACCCGCTTCACTTCCGGCATAGACATCGCGACGATCAAGTATTCTCCGGAGGGAGAAAAGCTCTGGGTCGCGTACTATGACGGAGGAGCCGCCGGCCGCGACGACAAGGGGGTCGCCATCGCCGTCGATACCGCACACAACGTTTATGTCACCGGCGCGAGCGATGGAGGCGGTTCGACCGGATTTGACATCGTCACCATCAAGTATGACCGCAACGGAGCCCCCGCGTGGGCTTCGCCCGCACGGTATGACGGTCCGGGTCACAGCGAAGACAAACCTACCGCAATCGCCGTCAACGATTCCATGAACGTCTATGTAACCGGGTGGAGCATGGGAGTCGGTACCGGCTTCGATTACGCCACAATCAAGTACGATCCATCGGGCACTCTGGCCTGGGTCGACCGTTACAACGGACCCGGCAACGGCATGGACAAATCATACGGAATGGCACTCCGGGGTTCCTCCGATCTCTATGTCACCGGGCTCAGCGTCGATACGACGATGGATTACACGACCATCAAATATAACGCCGCAACCGGGGATACCGTCTGGCAGGCGAGCTATAAAGGACCGGGCAACGATATCGCGCGGGCGATCGTTATCCGCAGCACCAGCGATGTCTTCGTCACCGGGAGCAGCGAAGGGGCCGGCACCGGGTATGATTTTCTGACTGTGAATTACGACGCCGCGACCGGGGCGGAAAACTGGAACTCGCGCTACGACGGCGGGGTAGCAGGGGACGACAATGCGTACGCGATCTCTCTCCAGAGCACATCCCGGGTCTATGTCACAGGGCGCAGCCTGAACGTCGGCTCGTTCAACGATTTTGTGACAATCCGGATGAACCAGGCGAACGGCGCCGTGAACTGGGTCTCGTCTTACAACGGAACGGCGAACGATAACGACGGGGCTGTTGCGATGCTGGGAGGGAATAATCCGTATGTTCTGGGCCCGAGCGGCGGTGCGGGCGTGGGTCAGGATTATGCCCTCGTCCAGTACAATGGAGGAACGGGCAATCAGAGCAGCGAGCTGCGGTTCAATGGGCCGGGTAACCGGGACGACGTCCCCTCGGCCATTGCCACATTCGGAGGCGCTGTCTTCGTAACGGGGAGCAGCCAGAACCTCAAAAAGGGCTCCGACATGGTAACGATCAAGTATGTCGATCAGAGCCATGTAAAATACCGGACGTTCACTCAGGAGAACTTGACCGGCAAAGGGGTCACGCTCAAACCGCCGGGAGCGATTCCGAACATTGCGAACGTGCGCGACACCGCTTTTATTCGCGCATACCCGAAGATCAAGAATGGCTTTGCGGGCGCTCCCGGAGGGCTTGTCCTTGGAAACGCCAGGCCGGACAGCGCCTCCTCGTACGGCTGGATCCGGTTGAACAAGGGGAGTGCGATTGCGGCATTCGTTCCACAAACCGGCACGCCGCGGGGATTCGACATTTTTTCGGAAAAACCATTCTTCGGTGAAAAGAAAAATCCGAAGTTGAGCAAGTACGACAACCAGCTTCTCGGCAAACTGATCGCCCTGAGGATAAACATCGGAGCGAGCGATGCGGAAGTGACGCCTCCGACCTATGGGGACCTCACATACCAGCTTCCGGACACGGTCAATGGCATCCCGCTTCAGGGGAAAAGCCTCCGGGAAATCGCCGCGCTCGTGGACAATTTACTCACTTACTGGCGGCAATACCCCCCGGTGAACTGGCAATTGCTCGACACGGTTCTCACGCGCCTGGATACGGCATTCCAGGGCCCGCTCAAGGTCGTAAGCAACGTCCCGCTCGTCGTAACGGGCGCTAAGCTGGTCGACAGCATTACCTATCTCCAGCCCGGTGCCGCGCCTCTTGTGAGCCCCCTTGCGTTCGCCCCCGGATCGGTCGACGAGGCCCCCGTGCATTACGAGCTCTACCAGAACTACCCCAACCCGTTCAACCCTTCCACGACGATCGAGTTTAATTTGCCGGAAGAAGGGACGGCTACCCTGAAAGTCTATGACCTGCTGGGGCGCGAGGTGGCGACGCTGTTGGACAATCAGCAGCTCGACCAGGGGGACCAGGAAGTGACCTTCGTCGCGAACGGATTTGCGAGCGGCGTCTATTTCTACCGATTATCGGTGAATGAGGGGCAATTTCATCAGATCAGGAAGATGCTCCTGCTCAGATGAGTTAAACCAAGGAACACATCCCCCGCTCTAATTGTTTTTCAAGTAGGAAGCAAATATCCAAAACGGTGTGGGTTCGGCGTCCACGTCGAAATCAAGTCGCCTCCCCTTGATTCGACAAGCCGGGCTCACACTTTTTTTGTTCCCACCCATAAACCCCCCTGGTCCCTTGGACTTCCCTCTCCGGCAGAGAAATAATTTTGCGAATACGCCTCTATTAACATTTGGTTAAATCTCGATTTTCCTCAGAAAACACTTGATAATTGAAACTCAAAGTATTATCTTGGCGTAGCTACAACTATCCGCCGTACCCGTCGAATTTTTGCGTACTCCAGAACTCATTTTCCACCTCCACACATACGTAAGGAGTATCCCATGAAACACTTGCCCCTGCTTGTTCTCCTCCTCATGCTTGCCCTCGCCGCACCGTTGAACGGGACAAGTAAGTCCGGCGGAAAGCAAATGGTCACGAAATACAACCGGCTGACGAACTCGATGATGACCTTCGCGTCATCCACGGTCCACGACATCCAGTTCGTTACTCCGGAGTCCCTTCATGTCGCCGATTCACTTGGCGGGACCTACATCGGATCGCGCTGGACCTGCCAGGCGTCTCCGCATACGGGCGACACCCTTGTCGTCACCTGTATCGTGATCACCCCGAGTGCCGCTGACGCTCCTCATGGCGGGATCACCTTTACGCAGCACGGCTGGACAATGCTTGTTCACGACACTGCGGCGAATTCAAACCTGTGGGGGGGTGCGCTGGTGCGCGTAGGACAGGACGGAAGTGTACCGGACACCGCCCAGGCCCGGCTTGACGGCTTCAATAATCCGGCCCGCGGGGATGTGATTCAGCTGACCGTCAGAATAGAGGAGTTCCCCACGGACGGCCATATCAATACCACCACCCAATTGCGCCCTGTTCCGGGCATCGCAATAGATATTCTCTCCAGCAATCATGCTATTCCCGCGCCTACGCTCCTTCCCGCGACGACGTTTTACACCGGCGGTTACCCCGGAGGGACTGTCAATTTCACGACCGGCGAGCCGTACGAAGGAAGCCTGGTCCGGATGCTCCATCTGAATGTGTTCGACTACGTGAATTTCACACGTGGCGCATTTTCGATGAAGGATAACTCGGGCAACTACATTGCAGAGCTCGATGCTTCGCACTATTTCACATTTGGCAATGAAACACCCACGATTCCCGGGGACACTTCGTTCCACCTTCCCCCGATCGGCGCGGTGATCGATACGATTTCAGGCACGATGCTCACAAACTCGGGCGGCGAAAACCCCCGAGGGTACCGGATCAACCCCCTTTTCCCCGGGGATTTGAAGGTCGGAATCTCTTTGCCGACGGTCATCACACACAGGCGGTTCCCCGTGATTCCGAAATCGACTGACACCGTCAAAGTGCACGCCGTGGTCAGGCTCACGTCCGGAGGTTACCCCATCGCCGGCGCCACGCTTTTTTATAGCGTCAATAATGCTGCGTTCCAGTCACATGCCATGACGATGATCAGTCCCGATTCAACGTATGAGGCGTTGATTCTCGATCCTGACGGCAATCCATTCCCGGCGAATACGAACATACATTACTACGTCAGAGGTGTGGATGACCACGGCAATTCCAATCTCCTTGCGAACTCGAGCTCTAATTTCGGGAGCGATACGAGCAAGGGATTTTTCTTCTACCAGGTTCTCGATCGGCCCCTCACAATCCACGATGTTCAATATACACCGTATCCCAACGGGCGCTCGCCTTTCCTCGGCGGAGTGACGACCATCGGCGGAATCGTCACCGCGAGCGGCACGGAAATCAACGTTACGCCTTTGAATTCCGGCGGGACGTCGTCGTGGTATATTCAGAACGGAACGGCCCCCTGGAACGGAATCTGGGTGGTCAAGGATACAGCCAACCACCCGCCGTTGGATTCGCTGAAGCTTGGCGACAGCGTCACCGTCACCGGGACGATCCAGGAGCAGTTTGACGTGACCCGAATCTTTGATTCGATCGTGACCATCAACGCGCACAACAAGCCGGTCCCGGCTCCGGTCACCATCACCACGGGAACATTCGGATTGCACGGAAACGGAGATCTGAATGCGGAACCGTACGAGGGCATGCTCGTAAAGGTTGTGAACGCGCACGTCGATCAAGTCACCCCGATCTTCTCGGACTCGACGGAATGGGGCGTCGAGGATGGAAGCGGAGAGATGCTGGTGCGACGGGATGGGATCAATAGTCTCGGAAACCGTGAATCGGACACCTCGACCACCGGAAGCTCGCGCATTATCCATAACAACGACAAGGTCGACACCCTCATTGGCGTCGGGTTCTACAGTTTCAACCGCTACAAGATTGTCCCGAGGACCAACCGCGATATCGTCGTGGGCGATCTTTATTCCTACGATAATACCTGGAACATCGTCTCAGTCGGTAAGAAACAGCTTCCCGCATCCACCGGCTATCTCGTCGATTCGCTCTTCCCGGGCAGGGCCTCTCCCGCGTTCGCGTACAGCGGCTCGTATGTATTGAGCCCTTCGCTTGCGATCGGCACCGGGTACTGGCTCCGGTTTAACGGCGCAAGGAATATCGCCCGCCTCGGACTGCCGGTGTCGTTGGATACGATCCCGCTCACGGCTGGATGGAATCTCATCGGGGCACTGGGCGATCCGATCCTCACATCCGGAATCACGACAAACGGAGGGAACCACCTCGGGAAATTCTTCGGCTACTCCGGCGGGTATTCCACCGTGACGACGTTGACTCCCGGAAGAGGTTTCTGGGTGAAGGCGGATGCGAGCGGCTACCTTGTCGAGTCCACTTCGGGGAATATACCGAAGTCCGAACCTTCGCCGATGGCGGATTTCAATTCGATCAGGATCACCGATAGGGATGGGAACAGCCAGTCGTTATACTTTGCGCAGGACGCGCAAGGGAAGATCGCTTTGAGAGACTTCGAGCTTCCACCCTCGGCCCCGGTTGAGGGCTTCGAGGCGCGATGGAGCACCGGAAGGATCCTTGAAACCTATCCCGCCGTGATGAAAGACGGTAAGAACTTCGCGATCAGCCTCAAGGCCAACAATGGCCCGCTGACCGTAAGCTGGAACATCGTCGGCAGAGATGGAAGCCATTTCACGTTATCTGACGCAGAGAACGGGAAGAGGATGAAGACACTCGAACTGAAGGGTGTAGGTACGAGTCTCGGTTTGAAGGCCGGGACGGAGAAACTCGTTCTCCATGTTGCGAGCGGAGCGGCTCTCCCGCGAGAGTATTCGCTCGGACAGAATTATCCGAACCCCTTCAATCCGACTACGACGTTTATGGTCGGTTTGCCCGAAGCGGCTCATCTTGAGGTGGCCGTATATAACGTGCTGGGACAGAAGATTGCCACGCTTGTTGACGAGGTTCGTGAAGCCGGCTACTACCCGGTAACGTGGAATTCCAACACGCAGCAGGGGGTATCGGTATCGAGCGGTGTCTATTTTGTGCGAATGAACGCAGAAAAGTTCACCGCCGTCCACAAGATGATGCTGTTGAAGTGACGCGAAGCGTCATCCTGAGCGTAGCGAAGGATCTCCCAGGCCTGTCATCCTGAGCGCAGCGAAGGATCTCCCAGGATTGTCATCCTGAACGAAGTTAAGGATCCCGCTCCCATCCCTTTATTTGGGGATAGGAGCGGGTTTCCTCCAAAAACGCTTGACACTCTAGATTACTTTGGTTATCTTTAATCTGTTCTTCCTGAAGGATTACTTACACCGAGCTCGTAGCGTCTGATCCCACCCCGGGATCCTCTGCTCGCCAAGGGACCGAGCACATCTGGCTCTGGGTGAAATTGTTTCCGCGAAGAACTGATTTTCATTTCAGTGTCACCGCAACATTCGGCTTCAATCAGGGGCATACACGTTCTCCCCATAGTTCGGGGTCTTTACAAGAGTTGCAATCTTTCTTAAAGTTCCACAGGTATGCTACCCATGTTTCCTCTTCGGGGTGAGTTTGACGTGTTGCCTGACCATCGTACGAAACCAATCGGGACACTGAGTGGATTGTTGTTACCGGTTTAACTTCATAGAAGATGCGCTCAACGGTTTCCATCATCGGAAGCCGGTGAGTCTTCTGCCGGTAGGCGGAGCGTCGATTTTACTTTGGGCTGCCCCTTTCTTTCCCGCCTTGATCCCTCCCTCGCAGAATCCTGAAGTCCTAATCCCATCAAAGATGACACGGTGAAGAGACCGGATGCAAATACTCCCTCTTCCGGAAATCAATTTATTAATGCAGGCATCATAACCGCTTAACACTAGATAAGTATCTTTGGCATCGAAAATAAATATATCATCCACCGCGCCAGAAGCGCACCCCGTTTCACCGCGGGGCATCTCACTTTCCCTGTAGGAGGGTTTTATGGAGCAAATAAAATTACGATTTCCCTTACGCATCCTCGCATTCTTGGTCGCGACAATGTTTTCTCTGTCGATAATGGGCGCTGCCTTATTCGGCGGTACCAAGACATGGGTTGGGACAACTGGGGGGGGAGATGGAAGCAGTTGGGGCGATGTAAATAATTGGAGTCCTTCGGGGGTACCAGTTTACTCTGACACTGTTAAACTGGACAACTCTACCGTCACCGGGGCTTACACTGTCAATCTACCTTCTGATGCGACGGCTAGACGTATCATCCGTTTGTATGTTTCGCCTACTCCCGGGGTTACGATCAATCTTATAGTACCTAGTGGCAACACTGCGAGCCCTGGTCTGGGCGTTGGTGATGGAGCTGCGGGCACGAATGATGTTACTCTCGACAGCGGAGCCGTTTTTACCAACTCATCCGGAGCTGGCGCGGGCTTGGGGGTCGTCGTAGATAGTGCTAACAGTGGTATCTTGGTGATCAAAAATGGCGCCAAATTCACGCACAATACAATACGAAGCTCCTCTGGAACCAGCTTTGTATGTTCGACTGCCCCGGGTGTGACCGAAAGAGGTATCTATGAATATGATTCGCCTGGAACAGGCAGTGTAGCTATCGCAGGATCCGGACGCACCTACCCAAGCCTTAAACTCACACGTACTGCCGGTGCAGCAACATATACGGCAAGCGGTGGTAGTGCGCTAACCATCAAGGGAAATTTTTTCATCAATACGGGGGTTACGTTTACTTCGACAATGACGGGTGCATTGTCCATCGGAGGAGACTTCACTCACAATGGAGCTGGTCTCACAATACCATCTGGTCAATCGGTCACGTTTAACGGCGCTGTCGCGCAGACAATATCCGGTTCGGGGGCGATAAATTTTATAAGTGCCTTGACTATTAATAACACGTCTGGGGGGGTGAGTCTCGCAACTCCAATTACAATCTCGGGTGCTTCCTTTACTCTCACCAGTGGGACTTTTACAGTGGGAGCAAACACGCTAACGCTCCAGACTCCACTCTCCGGCACAACAAGCAACTTCAGTGCCGGAAGCAGTTCGTCGGTTACGATCTCTGGGTCTACCTCTGGCATTAATATTCCTTCATCAGTCACCGATCTAAACAATTTTACTCTCAACAATTCCAGCGGGACGAGTCAGCAAGGGAGTCTCAACGTCAACGGGACCCTCACGCTTACCTCCGGAACCTACACAGTGGGCGCCAACACACTGACGCTCAATAACGCGATTGCGGGTACACCGACAAATT
This sequence comes from Bacteroidota bacterium, assembly GCA_036522515.1. Taxonomy (NCBI): domain Bacteria; kingdom Pseudomonadati; phylum Bacteroidota; species Bacteroidota bacterium. The sequence continues at coordinate 14,296 of DATDFQ010000019.1, read as the reverse complement.
TGAGCGCAGGAAGTACCTCCTCAATTACCATCGCAGGCTCGGGTTCTGGGATAAATGTTCCAAGCAGTGTTTCAGCTCTAAATAATCTCACACTCAACAATTCGAACGGCTCGGCAGCGCAAGCCAGTCTCAACGTCAACGGGACCCTCACACTTACCTCCGGAACGTACACAGTCGGCGCCAACACACTGACGCTCAATAACGCGATTGCGGGTACACCGACAAATTTGAGCGCAGGAAGTACCTCCTCAATTACAATCGCGGGCTCGGGTTCTGGAATAAATGTTCCTAGTAATGTCTCTGCATTAAATAATCTCACTCTCAACAATTCGAACGGCTCGGCAGCGCAAGCCAGTCTCAACCTCAATGGGACCCTCACGCTCACCTCTGGTACGTACACAGTCGGTGGTAATACTCTGACGCTCAATAACGCTATTGCGGGCACTCCGACGAATCTGAGCGCAGGAAGTACCTCCTCAATTACCATTGCGGGCTCGGGTGCCGGAATCAACATTCCGAGTAGCGTTTCAGCCCTGAATAATCTAGTATTGAATAATTCCAATGGCACGACCCTTCAGGCGGCTCTCGCCTTGAGCGGCGGGCTAACGCTTACGAGCGGCGGGCTGGCAGACGGCGGGTTTACCCTCACCGTCAATGGAAATGTCTCCAATGCGACGACGCATAGCGGTTCGGGAAAGATCCTGCTCTCTGGCGGTTCCGGATTACATACGCTTTCTGGGTCTGGATCCTACGGCAATCTGCAGCTTAATGACGTGCAGAACGCTACGCTGACGGGCAGTACTACCGTCGCCGGCACGCTCACGCTCACGACGGGCACGTTCACCGTCGGAGCCAATACGCTTACCCTTCAAAACGCAATTGCTGGCACACCAACGAACCTTAGCGCGGGCAGCACATCCTCGATTGTTATTTCGGGTTCGGGTTCCGGAGTAAACCTCCCGAGCAGTGTTTCGGCCCTGAACAATCTCACATTGAATAATTCCAACGGTTCGACACTCCAGGCGGCCCTTGCCTTGAGCGGAGGTCTCACACTCACGAGTGGCGCGTTGGCAGATGGCGGGTTTACGCTTACCGTTAACGGAAACATCTCCAACGGGGCTACGCATAGTGGATCAGGGAAGATCTTGCTTTCCGGAGGTTCAGGATCGCATACGCTCTCCGGGTCGGGCACGTATGGCAACTTAGAACTTAATGACGCAAATGGTGCGACTCTTACCGGGAGCCCGACCGTCACGGGCACGCTCACGCTTACGACCGGCAGTTTGGCGGATGGCGGAAATACTCTGACGGTAAACGGGAATGTTGCAAACGCAACTACCCACAGTGGTGCGGGAAAAATCCTCCTTTCAGGGGGCGGTGGGGCACATACCCTCTCCGGTTCGGGAACATATGGCAATTTGGATCTTAACGATGCGATGAATGCGACCATCACCGGGAGTCCAACGATTACGGGCACCCTCACACTTACGAGCGGTACATTCACAGTCGGTGCCAACACTCTGACGCTTCAAAATGCGATCGGTGGAACGCCCACGAATCTGAGTGCGGGTGGCACCTCATCCATAGTCATCTCCGGTTCAGGCTCGGGAGTCAATGTTCCGAGCAGTGTCACAGCGCTCAATAACCTCACACTCAATAATTCCAACGGCACGACACTCCAGGGGTCTCTGGCCCTTGGAGGTTCGCTCACAATGACGAGCGGCACACTTGCAGACGGCGGGTTTACTCTCACCGCCAATGAAAATGTCTCAAATTCCACTTCACATACCGGGTCAGGGAAGATTCTCCTCTCGGGTGGTGCAGGAGCCCATACACTCTCAGGTGCGGGATCCTACGGTAACCTGGAGATGAACGACGGTTTCGGCGCTACTCTCACTGGAAACCCGACTGTCACAGGGACACTGACGCTGACGAATGGACTCATATCAACAGGGGCTAACACCCTCACGATCGGGTCCGCAGGATCGGCGACAGCCGGATCGGCTTCATCGTATGTCGATGGCAAGCTCGCCCGCGTGTATGCCGGTACCGGCTCGAAGGCGTTCCCAATCGGAAAGGGCGGCAACTTCCGCGCGGCCAGTCTCGACTATACAGCCTTGACAGGCACAAGCACAGTGACAGCAGAACAGACTGAATCCGCACTTACGGGAACCCTTCCAGCAGGTACGTCTCTTTACATGTCCCGTTACTGGACGATCTCTCAGACCGGCGGTAGTGGGTTTACGTATAACGTGACGCTGGATCCGACCGGATTTACCCCTGCCGGCTCACCCGTGATTCTGAAGAGGGATGGATCGATCGTGAGTTATCCGACCACGACCCCGAATTATACCGTGACTGGATTGACAACGATGAGCGATTTTGCCCTGGGGGATGTTAGTGAACCAACCGCGGCATCGACCTCTATGTTATTCAGTGGGGTAACCGGAGATTTGACGACGGTTAGCTGGACGAGCGGCGCCGGAACTGGGGCCAATCACCTTGTGGTTGCGAAAGCAGGAAGCGCGGTGACTGGGACACCGTCGGATGGTACAGGCTACACCGCCGATGCCGCATTCGGGAGTGGAAACACCATTGCAGCCGGTGAATTCGTCGTTTTCAATGGCAGCGGAACGAGCGTGCCGGTGACAGGTCTCTCATCTGCAACAACATATTACTATGCCGTTTTTGAATATAATGGGACAGGCGCTACTGCGGACTATCTTACCTCTTCATCGCTTACGGGCAGTCAGATGACTGCGTCGACCCCAACACTATCCTCGCCGACCGCTACAAGTATTGGAACGACGACCGCGACGCTTGGTGCGAACGTGACGTCAGACGGGGGGGTTGGCATCACGGACCGTGGCGTCTACTGGGGAACGTCGCCTAACCCGAGCTCAAACGCGAATTCGACAGCGGGTACGACGGGAGTTTTCACCGTTCCCGTGAGCGGTCTGCCGGACGGAACGTTGATCTATTATCGTGGATTTGCCACCAACCCAACCGGGACAGGCGTCTCACCGGACGGAACGTTTTACACGCTAAAGGTCGAACCGACGACACCGGCAGGCTCCTTTGCGGCCTCTTCGGCCTCAACGACAAGCATCGGTCTCACATGGACGGCAGCTACGGGGGCGGATGGGTACTTGATCCTTCAACGGCAGGGAAGCGACCCAACCGGCCTGCCGAGTGATGCAACAGCTTACGCAGTCAGTAATGCCATCGGGGATGCCACTGTTGCTGCGGTCATTACCTCGGGTGCTACGACATCCACGACAATCTCTGGGCTATCGACGAATCTGCAATACAATTTTTCAATAATTCCATTCGCATGGGATGGTGCTAATGGTCCGACATATAATTACAAGACTTCGCCGGCTCCGCCGACTGCGAACGCATCGACAATTAGTAATCTGTCCGATGTCGTTGCGACGGGCGGTTTCAGTTACCCGGCAAACATCGCCTATTCGGGCTTTACAGGGATCAGCGACATCACCGCGGGGAATTCATTGGCCGCATTCGGAGTGACAGTCAGGGACGGCGGGTCGGGGTCACCGGACGCTGATGCGCTGGGAACGGTATTGACGGCAATCAGTTTCACCACCACAAATGTAGCCTTCCTCGACAGGGCGGCGCTCTATGATGGTGCGACCGAGCTCGCAGAGGTAGCCGTTTCGGGTTCTCCGATTGTTTTTTCCGGCTTCTCATCGACAGCTGCCGACAACTCGACGAAGGACCTTACCCTCAGGGTAACGTTCAAGACTGCGGTAACGGACAATCAACAGAATTCATACACGGTCTCCTCCGTGACGACAGGCGCTGGAAGTTCTCTATTCGCGGCGGCCAACGGAGGGGGTGCGGCAAGCTCCGTTACAGGGGACAACAACCGCATCGAAGTCACAGCGACGAAACTCGACTTCACGACGCAGCCCTCTACGTCGGCTACTGTGGGTACTGTGCTCGCCCAACAGCCAGTTGTAACTGCGCGTGACGTCAATAACAATACAGACCTCGATTACTCAGGATCGGTAACGCTCACCAATAGCGGAGCCCTTTCGACGAGCGGGAATGTGGTCTCGGCCTCCTCGGGTGTCGTGACATACACGGCCTTCAAATTTAACGCCCCCGGAGCGAGTGTCACGCTGACGACATCAAATGGCAGTGGTTTGACAAATGGAACAAGTACCGCCATTGCCCCGATTTACGATGCACAGCCGACAGTCCAAGCGTCAGCTGTTAATTTCCCGTCCGTTGCTGATGTCTCGGTGACAGTGAGTTGGACGAACGGCGACGGCGAAAACAGAATCGTCCTGATGAAGGCCGGCAGTGCGGTCAATTCCGACCCGGTCGATGGCACGTCCTACACGGCGAACACGGTATTTGGCAGTGGGACGCAAATCGGAACTGGCAATTACGTCGTTTTTAGCGGGACGGGAAACTCTGTGACTGTGACTGGCCTTTCTCCGAGTACGACCTACCATGTGGCCGTCTATGAGTTTAATGCCAGTGTCGAAAATTATCTTGCACCCGGCGCGACAGGGAACCAGACTACAACCGGGACACCCTTCACCTGGAGCGGACCGGTAAACGGTAACTGGAGCACGGCTGGAAACTGGACGCCCAGCAGAACATCCCCGGCGACCAGCGACATACTGGTCTTCAATTCAGCCGCTGTGGTGAATCTCGACTATACCTCGCCTCAGACAATATCAAAGCTTCAGGTCACAAATAATTCGAACGTAGTGTTCACGACTGCGGCGGTGCACACGCTCAATATTGGCGGCGGGGCCGGGGCCGATCTTCAAATCGATGCCGGTTCCAGTTTAACCGATAGCGCAAACAGTGCGATTACGATTTCAATTCTCACTGGAGCGACGGGCAGTGTTTCCGGGTCATTTATTACCAAAGGGATCAGTGCCGCGACGGGGCATCAACTTCTCACCGCGGATGGGAATTCTGTGACTTTCCAAAGCGGAAGTCTTTGCAAAGTCGATACGTTTTGCACCGGCAATCTTTTTGGCCCATCAGGCACGCCGAACAGCATTGTGGTTTTCGCAGCCGGTTCTGTATTTGAACAACACTCTGGATCAAATCCATTTGCATCATCCACGCCCGCTTCAAAAGTCACCTTCCAGAAAGGGAGCTTGTTCCGGTATAAGCAGAAAGGCGGGACTCCTTCGTTTTCAGGCCGCACATATGCAAACTACGAACAAGACGTGAATGATAATACATCCTCACCGTCTGGAGCCGGCACCCTTTCCATCGATACACTCAAAGTAACCAATGGATTGTTCAATATTGGAATGACTGGCACGTTCAATCTCAACGGGGATATCATCTGTAACGACTCGCTGACATTCAATGGGACCGGCTCAATTACACTGAGCGGTACGTCCACGCAAACAATCAGCGGTTCGGGAGTTCTTACCTTTGCTGCAACGGAAAAGATACTCGATAGCAATGTCACATCCGTAAAACTCGGACGTGCAGTCACTCTAAATAATAACATCACGCTCGCGCGCGGTACATTCGATCCAAACGGAAATATCTTGACGGGAGGGGCCGCTGCTGACACGATTTACGTCCTGAGCGGCGCCACTCAGAGGATCGATGCGGCGACGCTGGCAGGCAACTATGCGACCTGGAACAAGGATTCTCTCGCCGCCGGGTCATTCATCGAATACTCCGGTGCGGGTGCGCAGACGCTCGACAACACCATTCCTTATTCAGGCCTGAAGCTGAGCGGTGGTGCGAAAACCGTCAGCGGCACGCTTAATATCAAGGGAGACCTCGTCAACACGAGTGGATTTTCCGGCGGCACAATCGCGCTCAATGGTACGGGCAGTCAGGCCGTGTCGGGTTCCGGTTCCTTCGGTAATCTGACGGTGAACAAATCAGCGGGAACGGCTTCCCTGGGCGGCAATATTACCGAAGACGGCACATTAACCATCACGCTGGGACAACTGGTGACCGGAGCCAACACAGTCACCCTCTCTTCTACGGGATCGCTCTCTGAAGCAGGTGGCGGCAATGTAGTGATCGGAAACGTCCAATCGACCACGACTGTCACAGGTAATCTACCCTCGGCGGACGGAGCACTGGTGAATTATACGTTCGGAAACATCGGCCTCGAGATCAATCCTTCCCCGGGACCATCCCTTGGGGCGACGACTGTCACCCGAGTCACAGGGACAGCTCAGGGGCTTGGACCATCCATCAAACGCTACTTCGACATTACACCCACGAACAACACGGGCCTGAATGCAACGCTTGTGTTCCATTTCGATTCTTCCGCATCGGAGCTCAACGGAAACACTCTCACATCGTCGATGGGACTCTGGAAGTCGACAGATCTGGGTGTTACCTGGACGAATCAGGCTGGGACAGCGAACGCGGCGGCCAAGACGGTGACGAAGACGGGTGTTACGTCTTTCTCGCGGTGGACCGCATCAGATCCTAGCCATCCAATGGTGAGTAGCCACGCCAGAAATTCAGATATCGTCATTGGCGCCTTCCCGGTACCGGCGACGATCTCTTCGCTCATCAATACCAAGCCCGGAGAAAAGAGACTGTTCCAGTTCTTGGTTCGAGATGGTGGGGGTACGGCTGATACCGACGTCGTGCCGACGATTGTGAAGAATCTCTCACTGCGCAAAGGGGTGACAAATACTGTACCAGATTGGTCCACTTATATCCAGGGAGTCGATCTGTTCCAAAACTCGACTCATATTGATACAACTGCGACTATTACTGCCAATAACATCTCATGGGCGGGTCCGCCGTTATTCAGCGTCGCGGACAATCACGTCGACTCCATGAACGTGTATGTCTATCTCAAGAATCCACTTCCTGCGGGTGCCGACGGGAAGGTCTTCGAGTTCCTTATCAACCAGAATACGGATGTGACAACTGATGCCCTTAGCGGCTCGATCATGGCTGCCGGAGGGAGCGACGTTGTTGGAGCTCCCGGGACAGCGATTGACGTCACGGCGACCAAGCTTGCCTTCGCCGCCAACATTCCAGGCGTTCAGTCGGGCCAAACATTCAGTACCGTATTGAATGCGGATGATGCCAACAATAATATCGATAAAGACTATGTGACCAATGTGGGTCTGGCGAAGGCGACAGGCACCGGTACGTTCACGGTCACGACGCCAAAAACACCGGTCGCGGGCGTTGCCACGTTTAACGATGCCAAGATCGTTGGATCAGGTTCACATTCATTGATTGCGACATCGGGGACTCTCACGAGTGCGACATCGAATATATTCGGTGTCGGCGTGCCTTCGACATTTAAGGTTTCCAATGCTGCTCCTCACGTGTCTACGATTGATACGCTGGCCTGGGATTCGACGTCGACGTGGACGGTTGTCAGGGGTGTTTCGGCGACGGGAATACCGCATATGAGGGATTCAGTTATTCTCGATCATGATTTCAGAGCCACCGCCTACACGATCAGGCTTGGACCTACCATCAGCGATTCCTGCCGGCAGATTACCATCGGTTACCCGGGTAACACAGTCCCAATCGGACTCTGGATCCCGCCGAACAATAACCCGCCGGGCGGTTCTGCAAACGCAGCTCTCTGGTTTGGAGATAGCACGACCGGGAATTATGATTTCGTTCTCGCCGGCGGAGGAACGGTCTATGATAACAAGACCCTCTTCAGCGCTAATGTGAAGTTCGCGACCTTGTCCGATTCCATGAAGATTCGCACGGGCGGATATTGGTATCACAACACCTCTGCATTCAACACGATGCACAGAATCCTCAGCCGTGCCGTCGATGGCGACTACGGGACGATAGAGTTCGATGTCAACTCCGCCAATGGGACGTTCGATATCAGCGGCGGTGGTAACTACTATTATCCCAATATCGTCCTGAGTAATACGCACACCGCGCCGACTTACTTCTGGTTCGGGACGGGTGCGACGACGATTCATGGAAACGTAACTGTTAACGCGGGCGCCAAGGATTCGCTGATGTTGACGGGCTATCCGTTCCTCTTCCATGGGAACTACGTCAACAACGGCGTCACGATAGCAACTACCTCGCAATTCGTGTTCGACGGCGCAGGTCCGCACACCGTTTCGGGAAATCCAATGTCCCTCGGAGGCGGGCTTCTTTCCTTGAGCCCGGGCGGCGCTACATTTAACTCCGATGTGAGCATCACCGGCGGGACCGTGCAGACAACCGGAACCTTTACCTACGATTCGTCCGGCCTGCCGACCAATATTACCCGGCCGGTAGTGGGGACTATCACTATGGGCGGCTCGACGACGATGAACCTGAATCCCGCGGGCGCAATGAGCGAGGGATCAAACCCCGTTCAGGGCAATGTGAGTGCCACACGTACGGCTCTCCAGAACGTCAACCAGACGTTCGGAGCGATCGGATACTCGATTAATGCCGCTGGCGGCGCTCCCGGTTCGACGACGGTCCTCCGAAAAACCGGAGCCGGTTCTACTTCGACCGGAAACGGACACCAGTCTATCAAGCGGTATTATGACGTCACTCCGACGAATAATTCGACCCTGAATGCCACAACGGTACTCGGGTATTCGACAACCGAACTGAACGGTATCCCCGAAACGAATCTGCTCCTGGAGAAGTCGACGAACAGCGGAGCCACGTGGACCGGTAAGACCGGGACTGTAAACACCGGATCTCACTTCATCACTGCGACCGGCGTCAACAGCTTCTCACGGTGGACCGCAGCTGCCGTGGATTCACCGCTGTTTATCACGCACACGATTACCGTTCGTAAGTACTCGGATGCCGATGGCCTCTTTGGTACGGCGGGGGACGAGACTCTTAAGAAATGGAGGCTCTTCCTCTACAAGGATTCGGTGGTATCCGCCGATTCAATCGCAGGCGGCAATCCGAACAATGGCGTGCTCACTGTTTCGAACCTAGAAGCCGGTACATACATTGCCGTCGAGGCAGATAGCACTTCATTCGGGTGGACGCGACTAGGTAAGATTCACAACGGCACGAGAGTCGCCACAAGCACCCGGTTTGACACGCTCGTCGTTTCGGGCGGAGTCAGTGATAGCGCCGACTTCATTAACCATGTCGGAGCATTCACCGGGAATTCAGTCACCGTCCGGAAGTTCAAGGACAACGACGGTAACTTCAGCACTGCGTTTGACCGGTCTGCGAAATCATGGTATCTCGAGGTACGTGACACAGGTGGGACGCTGATCGGGTCAATAAATGACACTGTGCTCACTATTTCAAACATTGCCGACAACCAGTATGTAGCCAGGGAAGCGGACAGCACCGGCTGGATCCATCTCGGTTACATTCTCAATGGTACCCCCGCTGCCGGATCGGGCAACTCGGTCATGTTCACTCTCTCAGGTGGACAGAATGGGACGGTGGATTTTGTCAACGCGTCTCCGTCGTATAGCCAGATGTACCGGTCGTTCCAGGAGGACAGCATAGCCCTCGATAAGGATAACAAGGGCAAAGTTGGTAAGTTCGTAAAGCGCAAGACGGACAAAGCCGACTTTATCGCGCTCTTCGTGGATGACACAGCGACAGTGACGGGACTCCATGTCGAGTTCGGCAACGCGATCCTGCAGAACTATCCATTCTTCACTACTCCGCCCTCGACCCATCTCTCGCCCGACGGCAAGAACAAGAAGTGGGATTTCACATTCACTTCACCGGTTCATCACGGCGACTCGGTGTACATCCACGGGTTTGGAGACAAGGGGAAGATACAGAAGGTCGGGAAGTATTACTGGGAGAATGGGGCGACAATCGTCGGCACAAAGAAGAAGAACCCCCTCTTCACGAGAAACGATCCAAAGTTCCCGATGCCGAACCGAGTCAATGCTCTGTTCGAGGCATTCGCACAGACCGGCTTCGGGGCGAACGGATTGTTGGTCGGACGCGACCGGAGCGCGGACAGCGCGAAGCAGTACGGGTGGATACTCGCGGCGAAGTACACTGATGTGTTGAAATCGCTGAAAGATAAGACGGGCCTCCACACGGGCTTTGCACGCGGCTTCGACACGTTTACGTCGAACGGGAAACCAATCCTGAAGCGTCAGAAATCGATCCCGCCGGCGAAGCAGAACAACAGGCTGATCGCGGATATGCTCGCGCTGAGACTGAACATCGTCTCGAGCATGTTGTTGAAGACTCCCCTCGGATTCGGCGAACTGATCTTCAGCGACACGTCAGCCAATCCCTATAACGGCCTGATGGTGAAGGAGATCGCGGCAAAGGCCGACACGCTGATGATGGGCAGGTACCAGGGTGGCGTCCATGTGTTTGTGGATACCTCGGTCTTCCGGGTGCTCGACCAGACGATCCAGAGGATCAACAGCGGGTTCGAGGGCGCCATAGACACGATCGACTTCACGGTGAAGCTGCACATGAAGGGTACCAAGCAGCTTGCGGCTGTTCCTTACCTGCATGCGAACGGCGGAGTGGTCCCGGCGATGCTGGTCCCGCTTGACAAGCCGATCGTCGAGACGCCGCAGTCCTACAAGCTTTACCAGAACTATCCGAATCCGTTCAACCCGACGACCACGATCCAGTTCGACCTGATGGATCAGTCGGTGGTAACGCTGAAGATCTATAACATCCTCGGCCAGGAAGTGGCGACACTTCTCGATCATGCGACGCTGGAAGACGGGACGCAGGAAGTCGAGTTCAACGCGAGCAACTTCGCATCGGGCGTCTACTTCTACCGGTTGATCTCTGAATCGGTCGCGGATCCGGAAGACGGAATCGCCAGCCAGCAGTTCACGACCGTGAAGAAGATGCTGTTGATCAAGTGACCGCTTCTGTCGTCCTGAAGGAGCGTAGCGACTGAAGGATCTGTAAGGTTACAGCTCTCACTGAGGGGCATCTCGAGCGATCGGGATGCCCCTCTGGTTTTTGTCATTCTGAACGGAACGAAGTGGAGTGAAGAATCTCCCGGTCCGAGGGCGGGGAGATCCTTCGCTGCGCTCAGGATGACATGTGCTCAGGATGACATGCGTTTTGGATGACATCCATCTTGCTCCTGTCCGGAAATATTTCGATATTTCGGGATGCGAAATACCCGTTTTAAGACCTCCCACCCGGCAAATGCCCGGCAATTTGGCAGGTTGTTGTTCCTCGTCTCTCTCATGATTCTCCTCGGTGCCGCCCTCTCGGATTCCCAGGGGACGATCCGGGGAAGGGGATCCTTCCAACTCGATGTGGACGTCGCGCGATTCTACGGAGATTCGACGCAGACGTACGTCGAGCTCTATTACGACATCCTGGAGAACATTCTCGCCTACAAACCCGACTCGGGGAGATTCATCGGCGCGGTGAATATCAGGCTGGAAGTGCGCAAGGATTCGGCGATTGTCACAAAGAAGGAATGGACGGTTCCCCACACGATCGACGACACCTCGAGGCTCATCGCGGGCCAGAAGCTGGTCGGGATCGAGGGATTCGGCCTCCCCTCGGGGAGCTATAGCTTCTCGATTTCCGCCTACGACGTGGCCGATCCATCCAGGAGAGACAGCCTGACGGCTCCGCTTCCGCTCCCAGAGTTTTCCAGGGAAAGGGAATCCTTCAGCGATGTGGAGTTCTGCACTTCGATCCAGCAGTCGACCAACAAGCAATCGATGTATTACAAGAACACGCTCGAAGTCGTCCCGAACGCGAGCAGGCTGTACGGAATCGGACTTCCCATTATTTACTACTACACCGAGCTCTACAATCTCATCCAGGGCCGGAGTTCCGCGGACCTCGATATTCACTCGGCGGCCATCGATGCGGCGGGGAGGGAAGTCGTCTCGCACGACAAGCCGAAGTCGCGTCTCCATAATTCGAGCGTCGAGGTGGGGACGCTCAACATCTCTTCTCTCAGAGGCGGGACGTATATCTTCCGGATTTCCCTTCTCGATTCGGCCAAAAACACGCTCGCCTTTACCGCGAAGAAATTCTTTGTCTACCGGCCCGGTGTTCCGGCCGATAGCAACGCGCAATTCGCCGCAATGGACGTCTCCACGAGCGAGTATGTGGTGATGGGGGATTCGGCGCTCGACCGCGAATTCGCCTGCGCGAAATATGTCGCATCGGATCTTGAGCAACAACAGTACAAGACGCTGACGGACGTGCCCGCCAAGCGGAAGTTTCTCTTCGAATTCTGGCGCAGAAGAGATATTGACCCGATGACGCCCACGAACGAGTACAAGGAAGAGTATTTTCACCGCATCGACTATGCGGTCAGGAATCTCACGGTCGGTCAGCGTGAGGGATGGAAAACGGACAGGGGTCGCGTGTATATCGTCTATGGGCCTGCCGACGAGGTTGAGCGCTTTCCGAGCTCCGGGGAAAGCCTCCCCTACGAAATCTGGCACTACAACAACCTTCAGGGGGGTGTGATCTTCGTGTTCGTCGACCGGACGGGGATGGGGGAATACGAGCAGGTCCATTCCACGCACCGGGACGAACTCCACGACGAATCCTGGTACGACCGCTACGCGCAGCGGATGCATTGACCGCTTCCATGCAGCACCGGTTGGAGTACGCCGCCTTCCAGCTCTTCAAGTGGGCAATCCTCACGTTGCCGCTCAAATCGGCCCAGCGTCTCGGCGGTTATGTCGGCAGCCTCGCATTCTACTTCATCCCTTCCCGGCGCCGCGTCGCCCTGGAAAACCTCCGGTTCGCGTTCCCGGAAATGACCGAGTCGGCCAGGATGGCCATCGTGAAAGGCGCGTTCCGGAATTACGGCATCACCCTCGTGGAGCTCCTCTGGTTTCCCCATCTTACGGACGCGATACTCCGTAAACTCGTCACCGTCAGAAATCCCGAAGTCCTCGCGAAAGGGTACTCCGCCGGAAGGGGCATGGTTATGCTCTCGGGGCATTTTGGAAACTGGGAGCTCATCGCCCTGGGTGTCGCGCATCTCACCGGAATTCCTTTCTCGATCATCGTTCAGACACAGGCAAACAAGTTCATCGACCGGGTGATCAACAGGCACCGCTGTCTCTTCGGAAACAGCGTGATCCCCATGGGGATGTCGGTGCGGGGGATCATTAAGATGTTGAGCGAAGGGGGGGTCGTCGCGATCGCACCCGACCAGAGCGGCCCGATGGAGGGTGTGTTTGTGGATTTCTTCGGCCGGAGCGTGGCCACGCACCAGGGTCCGGCGGCATTCGCGCTGCGCAACCGGGCGCCCCTCCAGATGGGCTTTATGATCCGGAAACCTGACGGGACGTACGAGGTGATTCTTGAGGAAGTACGCACCGATGACCTTGCGGAACCCACGGAGGAAAACATCATTGAGCTGACGCGGCGCCACACCGCTCTCCTCGAACGGTATATCCGACTTTACCCCGACCACTGGCTGTGGATGCACCGCCGATGGAAGCACACCTGGGAGAGCGTCCATCGCGAACAGGAGCGGGTGGATGAATCCCGCAGTTGAGCCGCAAAACATCCTTGTCGTCCAGACGGCATTTCTGGGCGATGTGATTCTGACGCTTCCCCTGGTTCAGTCTCTGAAGGCCTCGTTGCCGGAAGCGGAGATCGACATGCTGGTAATCCCGAAGACGGCGGATTCACTCCGGAACAACCGCTCTCTCAGGAGTGTGCTTGTCTTCGACAAGAGGGGTGCTGATTCGGGGCTCGGGGGATTGATCCGGCTCAGCCGCTCGATTCGGGGGAAGAATTACGACACCGCCTTTATTCCTCATCGGTCGCTTCGCAGCGCCGCACTTGCGCGGTTCGCGGGTATTCCGCGGCGCATCGGGTTTTATACGAGCGCAGGGAGATTCTTCCTGACCGATGTGATAGAGTACGAATCTACGGCGCATGAGATCGATCGCAATCTGAACCTGCTCAATGTCGTCGGGATTCCGCCCGCCTTGAGCCAATTTCCGGAGCTCGATCCTTCCCCATCCGACCGGGAGGCGGTAGACCGCTTCCTTCAGAAAAGCGGAGTCGCCGCCGGCGGTAAGTTGATCGCCATCGCCCCGGGAACGGTTTGGAATACGAAACGGTGGCCTCCCGAACGGTTCGCCTCGCTTGCAGAGCAACTTGTCGGAAAAGGGTTGAGGGTGGTAGTTGTGGGCGGAGAGGAAGATTCACGCCTCCTCACGCCATTCCTTTCACCTGAGAGCGTCCCCAGGGTGGTTGTCGCGGCGGGGCAACTCTCCATTCTTCAATCCGCGGAGTTGATCCGGCGATGCCGCGCGCTTGTTTGCAATGACAGCGCCCCGATGCATCTTGCCGTGGCCGTCCGGACGCCTGTCGTGGCGATATTCGGAGCCACGGTGCCGGAGTTTGGATTCGC